>NZ_JACXWY010000009.1:0-218891 GCF_014764685.1 Allobosea spartocytisi | reverse complement strand
AAGCGCCAGACCATCCAGACAAGACGCTTGCAGCACCACCTGCAAGCCGCATAGCCTTAAACCCAGATGAGCCAGAGCCTCCCTTCCTGAGGCCCGAAATCAGTCTCAAATCATCTGACGACGGACAGGGCTGGAGCGCGACATTTCGGCTCTCAAACGTGGGCTTGAAGGGCAATTCCGCTTAGGCCTCCTGTCGAGTGCGTCGGTGGTGGCGCCGATCCTCAGCTTGGCCCTCGCTGAAAGGATGCCTCTTCTTGAACAATCCATTCGCGCGACCCAGCTCTCGTCGCTGACCAAAGCCTTGCTGGCGCATGAAATAGACATGGCGCTGGTCTATCTCGAAGACGTAACAGAGGAGGACTTCGATACTCACCTTCTATACCGAGAGCAGATCGTCATATTCCAAGCGACCAGAGACCCGTTGCCGCGACAGGTCTCATGGGATGATGTCGCAAATCTGCCCCAGTGCATCTTGGACTGCGCGCTACCCAAAGCCGCGCACTCCAGACTCGGGCACTGTGCCGCAAAGACGATCAGGACCAACAATGTCGATGTTCTCACCGCCCATATAGCGAGTGGGCGATATGCCACCGTCCTTCCGCAATCCCTCGCAACCTATTTTGCTCGGATTCCCGACATTCGGGCGGTTGAAGTCACAGGTGAAGGCACGGATGCCGCTGTTGGGTTGGCTACGATCAGAAATGAGCTGAAATCGACGCCTTCGACCGCACTTTTGGAGATAGTCCGCTCTCCCGAAACAATCGCCGCGATACAGGATGCTTTGGACCTGTATCGCCAGTTTCAACCCGATGGGAGCTGACCGACCGTTCATGCCGTGGCAACGCGGCATGAACGGTCCCGCGACCCGCTATTCCACGTAGATCATTTTCTTGGTCATCCCGCCGTCGACCACAAGCGTTTGCCCCGTAACAAAGCCGGCCGACGCCAGATATAGAACGGCCTCGGCAATGTCCTGGGGACGACCGACCCGGCCCACCGGATGCTGCGCCTCGTCCTCGGCGCGCAGATTTGTTTCGTTCGTGATCCAACCAGGTGCGATTGTATTGACCCGAATTTTTGGGCCAAGTTGCACAGCTAGCGCCTGCGCGAGTGCCACCATGCCACCCTTTGCAGCGGCATAGGCAAAGTCGACGCCTTCCGACATCAACGCGCGCGTGGAAGCCATCATGACAATTGAACCACCGCCGGTGAGTAGGGGCGATGCCGCTCGCGACATCAAAAAGGCCCCTGTCAGATGGCTACCGATAGTGTTGTTCCACTGTTCGAGTGAGGTGTCCCCGAGCTGCATGAATGTGTCGTAAACAAGCCCGCCATTGTTGACGAGCAAGTCTAGTTGATCCCAGCCAAGGGTGCGGAAAGCTTCGGTTACAGATTTTTCGCTCGAAAGATCGCAATAAATCTGCTGACCGATTGCCCCCTCCTTCAGATCAAACGATGCGACTTCCCATCCATCACTCAACAAGGCGGAGCATATCTCCTGACCGATCAGCCCAGACCCTCCTGTTACAATCGCGCGCTTCATAAGGACTCCTTTCTGTCTAGGAATGATAACTAGACTGGCCGCGTTCCGCCAACACAACTAATGCCGGATGAGTGTGCGTGGAAGGCGCCTCGATGAACTTTAACTGCTCCTTCTCTTCGACAGGCATTATGTCGCTACGTTTGTGATATGTTATATCGTATTGTTTTGACGCAGCCGCCATCATCTCGCGGCGTGTTCATAGAAATTTCTGATCCTGGGATAGAATCTTCGAGTTTGCCGCGACGAAGAAGCGAGGGCATCCTGCTTCTACGGTAATGATGAGCCACTCAACGGCGTTATTGTGCTGTGTCGAAGTTATTCGGCTCGGCAGATTGAGGCGCGTCAAATTTTATTCTCATCAATGCTTAGGGGGCACTGAAAAGAACGTAGGAGATATCTGATGGCTACCGGCAACCGGATCGTAACCTTCGAGAAACCGATGGAAATGAAGGTCAACACCTTCAAATTCCCGGAGCTGATTACCCCGCAGGGCAAGAGGGCACCGCACGGCGCCATTCTCAAGATCGTCACCACGAACATCTGCGGCAGCGACCTCCATATCTATAGAGGGTCGTTCGAAGTCCCCAAGGGAATGACGATGGGCCATGAGATGACCGGCGAGGTGATCGAGGTCGGCTCTGATGTCGAGTATATCAAGGTCGGCGACATCGTATCTGTCCCCTTCAACGTGGGCTGCGGGCGCTGCTACAACTGCAAGCACATGCGCTCGGAGGTGTGCGAAAACACCAATCCCGAAGTCGATTGCGGAGCCTATGGCTTCAACCTGGGCGGTTGGACCGGTGGGCAAGGGGACTACCTGTTCGTCCCCTATGCGGATTTCAACCTACTGGCCTTCCCTGACAAGGACGCGGCCATGGAGAAGATCCGTGATCTGACGCTGCTGTCGGACGTGCTGCCGACCGCGTTCCATGGTTTCGCCGCACCCGACTGGCCGGCGCAGCCCTCCTATATCGTCGGTGAGAATGTGCTGATCTTCGGCGCGGGGCCTGTCGGTCGTGCGGGTGCTGCTTGCGCGCGACTGCTGGGCGCAGGCGCCATTATCGTCGCCGACTTCATTCAGGAGCGGCTCGACCTGCTCAAGCCGCACGGGATCGAAACCATCAACCTGTCGGACGGGACGCCGATCGAGGACCACCTCGAACGCATCACCGGCAAGCGTCAGGTCGATCGCGTAATCGACTATGTGGGGCTGGACTGTCGAGGCTTCGGGCCGGATTCCGACAAGATCGTCGAGAATGCCGTGACCAACGCGCTCCTGAAATATGTCCGTTTCGGTGGGATGACCAGCACGGTCGGCGTTTACTGCCCCAATCCGATCTCCAAAGATCCGCTCAGCAAAAAAGGCAGCATGGAAGTCGATTGGGCCAGTGGCTGGATCAAGTCGCCGCGCATGTCGGCGGGTCAGTCGCCGACCGCGAATTACAACCATGCCCTCATGCGGGCGATCCTGAATGATCGGATGCCCTATCTGACCCCGATGATGAATATCAAGTTCATCGCCCTGGAGGATGCCCCGGCGGCCTACAAGGAGTTCGATGACGGATCTGCATTCAAGTACGTCATCGATCCCCATGGCTCGGTGAAGCACTGATCCTCACAACCGGAATGTCTCACGATCATGATCGGGGGGCATTCCGGTTTCGCAGGACGGCTTGACGCAAGAATGCCAATCTTGGCTTGCCAATCGCGCACGCCGCCAGATCGACGAGCCAAACCATTCCGGACCGCACTATCGGCCAGCTACTGCGGTTTTCCGAGTCTCTAACCTCCCTTCACTCCCTGGCAATCCTTGATTTGGACATCCTCTTGCATACTGCATGGGAGTATACTAGGTGTACTCCCATGCAGTATATGCGGCCCACGAATCGACATGTCACAACAGGCATGGCCGCTGGCAGCCCGCTTCAACCCACGAGGAGAATCCAAAGATGAAATCTCGCGCCGCTGTTGCCTTCGAGGCAGGCAAGCCACTCGAAATCGTCGAGATCGACGTCGCCCCGCCCCAGAAGGGTGAAGTGCTCATCAAGGTTACGCATACCGGGGTGTGCCACACCGATGCTTTCACGCTGTCCGGCAATGATCCGGAGGGCATCTTTCCGGTCGTTCTCGGCCACGAGGGCGCGGGCATCGTCGTCGAGGTCGGCGAGGGCGTCACCAGCGTCAAGCCGGGGGATCACGTCATTCCGCTCTACACGGCCGAATGCGGCAAGTGCGAGTTCTGCACGTCCGGCAAGACCAATCTGTGCGTCGCGGTTCGCGAAACGCAGGGCAAGGGCTTGATGCCGGATGGCACCACGCGCTTTTCGTACAATGGCCAGCCTCTATACCACTATATGGGCTGCTCGACATTCAGCGAATATACGGTCGTTGCCGAAGTCTCGCTCGCCAAGATCAATCCCGAAGCGAATCCCGAGCATGTCTGCCTTCTCGGCTGCGGTGTCACCACCGGCATCGGCGCGGTCCACAACACCGCCAAGGTTCAGCCGGGAGACTCCGTTGCCATATTTGGCCTGGGCGGCATCGGTCTCGCAGCGGTCCAGGGCGCGCGTCAGGCCAAGGCGGGCCGCATCATCGCGATCGACACCAATCCGTCCAAGTTCGAGCTGGCCCGCCAGTTCGGCGCGACCGACTGCATCAACCCCAAGGATCATGACAAGCCGATCCAACAGGTGCTGATCGAGATGACGGGCTGGGGCATCGATCACACCTTCGAGTGCATCGGCAACGTCCACGTCATGCGCGCGGCGCTGGAAGCCGCGCATCGTGGCTGGGGCCAGTCGATCGTCATCGGCGTCGCCGGGGCCGGACAGGAGATTTCGACGCGGCCGTTCCAGCTCGTCACCGGCCGCGTCTGGAAGGGGTCGGCCTTCGGCGGCGTCAAGGGACGGACCCAGCTTCCCGGCATGGTCGAAGACGCCATGAGAGGCGACATCGATCTGGCTCCCTTCGTCACCCACACCATGGGTCTGGAGGAAATCAACGAAGCGTTCGACCTGATGCACGAAGGCAAGTCGATCCGCACCGTGATCCACTACTGATCCGACAAATCAAGTCTGTTAACTTCAATAACTAACCTCAAGGAAGAATATCATGGCTGACCCCGTTATCTCCGGCAACGGCGTGTTCTCGCACGTCTTCATCGGCGCTGCCGACGTCGAGCAGTCGGCAGCGTTCTACGACGCCGCTTTGGGCGCTCTGGGCATCAACAACCTCGGCCCCTTCGGCAATGGTTGGGTGCTGTACGGTCGCGAAAAGCCCGCTTTCATCATTGCCCGCCCCGGTAATGGCGAAGCGCCCTCCAGCAATGGCGTGACGGTCGGCTTTGCTGCCGCGACGCCCGCCGAAGTGGATGCTTTCCACGCCGCCGGCCTCGCTGCTGGTGGCACTGACGAAGGCCAGCCTGGCCCCCGTGGCCACCTGCCGGGTGCCTATGCTGCCTATCTGCGCGATCCGGCGGGCAACAAGGTCTGCTCCTACACCTTCATCTAAGGCCGGAAGGTGATGGCGATACCCGCAACCCTATGACTGGCTGTCGCCGGCGCTGAAACAGCCGCCGGCGCTTCCCCCGCACAACAGCCATGAACAGGAGCCTATCGGCACACCGTCCACCAACCGTCGAAGCAAGGAAACAAAAATGGAACGTGTCGAACATCACGCCAGCTTCGGCGGTTGGCAGGACGTCTATCAGCATGACTCGATCAGCCTGGGTTGTCCGATGAAGGTCGGCGTCTATCTGCCTCCCCAGGTCAAGGACGGTCGCGTGCCGGTGCTGTATTGGCTGTCCGGCCTGACCTGCACCGAGCAGAATTTCATCACCAAGTCCGGCGCGCAGCGTTTCGCGGCGGAGCATGGGATCATGATCGTCACGCCGGACACCAGCCCACGAGGCGAAAGCGTGGCAGACGATCCCAGCTATGATCTTGGGCATGGCGCAGGCTTCTACGTCAATGCGACGCAGCAGCCCTGGGCTGCCAATTACCGCATGTATGATTACGTCGTCGAGGAATTACCGGCACTGATCGAAGCCACATTTCCGGCCGATGACCGTCGCGCGATTGCGGGGCATTCCATGGGCGGACATGGCGCACTCGTCGCGGCACTGCGCAATCCCGGACGCTATCGCAGCGTATCGGCTTTTTCGCCAATCGTCGCGCCGAGCCAGGCGCCTTGGGGCGAGCGCGCTTTCACGGCATATCTCGGCGATGACCGTTCTGCGTGGGAGCAATATGATACCATCGAACTCATCAAGACCGTCCGAGAGCGCCTGCCGCTGCTGATCGATCAGGGTCTTGATGACGAGTTTGCAGATCGTGAGTTGCGTCCGAGTCTCCTGCAAGCAGCGTGCGAGGCAGCGGAACATCCGCTGATCCTCCGTCAGAGGCCCGGATACGACCACAGCTACTATTTCATCGCGAGTTTCATCGACGAGCATATGGCCCATCATGCAGCGGCGCTGTTCCAATGACCGCGCCAGCATCTTCGCCCATGCGCGAAACCGCATCGGGCCTTGAGACCGCCTCAGGTCGCCATCGTGTGGTGGTCGTGGGGGCAGGCTTCGGTGGGCTGGAGGTTGTGCAGAGGCTCGCCGGAAGCGGTGTCGCCGTCACCCTTGTCGACCGCCGCAACCATCACCTTTTCCAGCCGCTGCTCTATCAGGTCGCAGGCGCTTCGCTGTCGCCGTCAGACATCGCATGGCCGATCCGCGCGCTCTTCCGCAAGCGCAGGGACGTGCGCACCTTGCTCGGTGAGGTCCGGCATGTCGATACGGACGAGCGGCACGTCCTCCTGGAGGACGGCCCGGCGCTTGCCTACGACACGCTCGTCATCGCGACGGGGGCGACGCATTCCTATTTCGGCCATGACGAATGGGAGCCTTTCGCGCCCGGCCTGAAATCGCTCGAAGACGCGACGACCATCCGTCGCCGTGTCCTGCTGGCTTTCGAGGAAGCCGAGCGCGAAACTGACACCGCCCGGCGAGCCGCCTTGCAGACTTTCGTCATCATCGGAGGCGGACCAAGCGGCGTGGAGCTTGCTGGCACGATAGCGGAACTCGCCCATCGGACGCTCGCGCACGATTTTCGCATCATCGACCCTGATGCGACGCGCGTGGTGCTGATCGAGGCGGGGCAACGCCTCCTGTCGGTCTTCCCGGAGGATATGTCCGCCTATACGCGCCAGGCGCTGGAAAAGCTGGGTGTCGAGGTCAGGCTCGGCATGCCGGTTACGGACTGCTCGTCCGATGGCGTCATTGTCGATGGTGCGCTTGTCCCCGCTCAGACGATCCTGTGGGCGGCTGGCGTGCAGGCATCACCGGCTGCGCGCTGGCTGAATGCGGAAGCTGATCGCGCCGGGCGTGTCATCGTCGGACCTGACCTGACAGTGCCCGGCCAGCGCGACATTTTCGTGATTGGCGACACCGCGGCTGCTACCGGCCCGGACGGAAAGCCCGTCCCCGGCCTCGCTCCCGCGGCCAAGCAGGCAGGGCAATATGTGGCGCGGCTGATCCGTCAGCGGATGCGGGGCTCTAAGACCACCACGCCTTTCCGCTATCGGCATCAGGGCAATCTGGCGACGATAGGCAGCCGTCTTGCCGTCGTCGACATGGGGCGGATCCGGCTGCGCGGCACACTGGCATGGTGGATGTGGAAGCTCATTCACATCTACTTCCTGATCGGGGTGCAGAATCGTCTTAGCGTTGCGCTAAGCTGGTTGTGGACGCATGGTATGGGATATCGTGGTTCCCGGCTGATTACTTATAACAACTACGATGGTTACGGCGCCGCAAAGAAGAATGACAAGGAAGGACCGTCAGTTGAGTGAAGGAGGCGCCACACCGCTTGGCAGTTCTACAGTCTATGGTATGCCAGTCTTGGGTAGCAGGAAGATTGCCCTAGATGAGCTTCATGCCCGCCCGTTTCCCTTGGTAGAAGCTCCGCGCGCCTTGGTGCAACTTGCCTTCATGAACGAAGGCAATCTGGCGAAGGATCGCGAAACCCTGGCCGAACTATCGAGCCGGGTGGGCGCCTCACTACCGGATCAGAGCACTCCCCTTCACGGCCTGACATTCGAGCAGGGCGATCTGCATCGCGAGAAGCACACTGAGTTCTTCACCTACCTGTGGTGCGCACCTCTTGACCCTGAGACCGGGAATCCGGTGGGTCTCGATCCCTTCAAACATGGCTTCATCCCGCCTGGGCCGATCGTATCGGGTATCCGTCTGGATGTCGTGACCTGGACTGAGGAGAGTGCGCAGTCTTACATAGATCGCTTCGATCCGGTCAGCCGCTGCCACTCGCTTGTCGAGGATGGCATGGCCGATATCATTACCGATTTCCGTCAGGACAGCGATGGCCTGACGCGAATTGTCATTCTGGATCGGGGGCTAACGCCAATACGGCTTGGCGCCCTGGCCCAACGGCTTCTCGAAATCGAAACCTATAGGACGCTTGCCCTTCTCAGCATCCCGATGACCCAACAGCTTGGACCGCATCTGCGGGAGATCGAGAAGCGACTTGCCGCCATCACCGACGAGATGCGCCAGTCCGCGCGCCGCAACAGCGAGGAGCTGCTGTCCAGCTTGACGGACCTGTCGGCAACGCTTGAGGCCGACACGGCGTCGAGCCTCTACCGCTTTGGCGCCAGCCGCGCCTATTATGAAATCGTCGAGGAACGGCTGACCGCACTCGGCGAGACTTTCGTCCCCGGCTGCTATCGTTGGCGCAGTTTCCTACATCGCAGGATTGCTCCGGCAATGCGAACCTGCCGTTCTATTGAAGAGCGTCAGGCCAACCTGTCCGACAAGCTGGCGCGCGCAACGACGCTGCTTCGATCCTGGATCGATGTGCAACTCGAACGACAGAACAGCGATCTGCTGGCCTCCATGAACAATAGGGCGAGGCTGCAACTGCGGCTTCAGCAGACCGTAGAAGGTCTGTCTGTCGCGGCAATTTCCTACTATGTCATTGGACTATTGTCCTATCTCATAAAGGGCCTCCCAGGGTACCACGATATCGTTTCACCCGAACTGGTAATTTCTGCCCTCGTTCCCGTGGTCCTGCTCGCGATATGGTGGACCGTTCGGCGGATCAGGAACTCTCATAGCGACCCTGGGCTTCCGGATCGGAGGGATCGAACATGACCCGACAACCTAATTCGGGTGCGAAAGGCGCTCACGAAGCATGCCTCGCCTCCAAAGACCGGATTGCCGGAGCCTACCGGTATTTAGGTTCTAATGGCAGTAATGCCGGGAAGATATTCACCATGAAACGACGCTTGCAGGAGGGTTTCTAATGTCTACCGGCGTTTTCATTTTGCACTCTCAATATACCCCCTCGGGCGATCAGCCCGAAGCCATCGCACGGCTGATCTCAGGCATCGAAGAGGGGGCGCATCATCAGACCCTGAAGGGGATCACCGGATCGGGCAAGACCTTCACAATGGCCAATGTGATTCATCGCCTGAAGCGGCCCACCCTGATCCTGGCGCCGAACAAGACGCTGACCGCGCAGCTTTATGACGAAATGAAACAGTTCTTCCCTGAGAACGCGGTGGAGTATTTCGTTTCATACTATGACTACTTCCAGCCGGAAGTATATCTGCCGGGTAGTGATCGGTTCATCCCGAAAGATTCCGCGATCAACGACCATCTGGAGCGCCTGCGCCTGTCCACGACGAAATCGCTCATCGAGCGTCGAGACACCATCGTCGTCGCTTCGGTGTCGTCCATCTACGGAATGGGCGATCCCGACGATTATCGGGCATTGCAGGTTCCGCTCTCGCCGGGCGCGAGGTTGAGCCTGAACGAGCTTCTTCATGGCTTTGCCCGATTGCAGTATGATCGTACCGAGCACAAGCTGAAGCGTGGAACCTATCGCGTTACCGGCGATATGGTCGAGGTCTTTCCAGCGGATTCGGAATACAAGGCCATTCGTCTCAGGTTGTCGAATGGCGTGATCGAGACCCTTGACTGGATCGACGCAGCTACCGGACAACAACTGGAGAGCATCGCTCACTATCTTGTCTCGCCGAAGACGGTTCTGGCAGCCTCGGCAAGCCAGGTGGAAACCGCCGCCACGGCGATCCTTGAAGAGATGGAAAGGCGTGTTGCTCAGTTAAACAGCGAAAACCGCCATGTGGAAGCGGAACGCCTATATGAGCGGATTACGAACGACGCCGAAATGCTGCGGCAGGTCGGATACTGCTCGGGCATGGAAAACTACGCCTGCTATCTGAGTGGCCGCGATCCCTCCCTTCCTCCGATCACCTTGCTCGACTACCTCCCGAAGGATGGCCTTCTGTTCGTCGATGAATCCCATGTGATGATTCCGCAGATCTCGGCCATGTATAGCGGCGATCAGAGTCGCAAGGACACGTTGATCGAGTTCGGCTTCCGTCTGCCGTCCTCCAAGAACAATCATCCTCTGAGCTTCAGGCAGTTCGAGGCCATGAAGCCGCAGACGATCTTCGTTTCCGCAACCCCTGCCGCATATGAGCTGAATATTTCGCAGGATCGCGTCGTTGACCAGATCGTGAGACCCACCGGCCTGCTGGACCCTGAAGTCGAAGTCCGTCCCTGCGAGGGAGACATCGACGATCTGCTGCGCGAGATTACCGAGCGTGCGGCCAGAAACGAGCGGGTGCTGGTGACGACGCTCACGAAGGTCGCCACGGAAAATCTTCATGCCTTCCTTGAAAGCAAGGGCGTTCGGGCGCGGTATCTGCACTCCGATATTAAGACGGAAGACCGGATTGAGATCATAAACGGCCTTCGCGCCGGCGAGTTTGATGTCCTGATCGGTATAAGTCTCTTGCGCGAGGGACTGGATATTCCCGAGGCATCCCTGATCGCGATTCTCAACGCAGATCGCGCGGGCTTCCTACGAACGGCGCCGACTCTGATTCAGATGATCGGCAGAGCCGCCAGGAACGTCAACGGGAAGGCAATCCTTTACGCTGATGTGGTGACACCGGCAATGAAACAGGCAATGGATGAAACAATCGATCGAAGGCAGCGTCAGATTGCCTTTAACGAAGAGCATGGCGTCACCCCCTCTTCATCCATCCGAAAAATCGCCTCCGAGCAATCTCCGGCGTCCGAACCTTCAGTTCACTCGGAAGCGTTCTGTGCCAACCTCTCGGAGCTTTGTAATCGGATCGGCGAGGCAGAGCATCGTCTGCTGTCGGCCGTCGACACCGGCGACGACGCACTGGCGGAAGACATTCGCCTTCGCCTGGACAAGCTATATGGCCAGTTTATCTATCTATGATCACATTAGACGTGGATCGGTATCTGAAGCGTTCTGGCCACCCGCTGAAGTACATTCATTAATGAGCAAAGAGGTATTTTTCCTGGAACGATGGTTCGTCCGACGCAAATACGGGCTTCGGCAGCACAGATCCGTGAGGCTGGGGATCTTGGGTAGATCAGGACGATGAGAATATTCACCATTGGGTTCACCAAGTCATCGGCTCAGCACTTCTTCACGAGGTTGAGAGACTCCGGCGCCAAACGGCTTGTCGATGTTCGCCTCAATAATGTTTCACAGTTATCAGGCTTCGCGAAGCGTGACGACCTGAGATATTTTTCCGAAGCCCTGTGTGGAATGGAATATGAGCATCTGCCGGAACTCGCACCGACGAAGGATATGTTCGAAGATTTCAAGGTAAGAGGGGGAGACTGGAACAGTTATGCCGCAAGATTTCGGGATCTGATATCGCGACGCCAGATCGAGATGATCGACAAGGAGAAAATTGAAGGTGGATGCCTGTTGTGCAGCGAGGACAAGCCGCACCACTGTCATCGACGACTTGTCGCAGAATACTTAGCAACAAAATGGCCTAACGTTGAGATCGTGCATCTCTAGAGCACGAACAAAAGACGGCAGGAGATAGGCCCTCCTCTCTGTTCAACAGGGTGCCAGACCGACAGCCGCCGTCTCAATCACATGCGGGAGGATTTCGCTGTATGAACGAAGCTGCCCTGCGGCATTTGAAATATGTACTCAAGGTCGTCGAACTGGGTAGCATGCGGAAGACCGCGCAGGCCCTGAGCGTTCAGGAGTCTACCGTTAGCAGAAACATTGCCGCCATCGAACAACGCCTCGACCTGCTCCTGTTTGAACGCCACAATAACGGCGTCAGACTGACCGCTGCCGGACGGGACTGGATCGAGGGTGTGCGCGAACATTATCGCGGGCTTGAGGCGGCGCTCAGCCAAGGCAATCAGCAAACAAAACATAACGACCTACTCCGCATCGGCCTCAGCACACCGTTCGGTCGCGAGTTCCTTGTCCGTCTCATTGATCGGTTCGAAAAGCGCTATCCGCGCATTGCCGTCACGTTTCAGGATGGTTCATGCCGCAACCATACAAACGCCATCCGTCGTCGCCATCTGGACATAGCCTTTATGTGCGGCGGCTATGAAACTAGACCCTGCCGGCGTGAAGATATCTGGAGTGAAGGCCTGGTCGCTTTGCTGCCGGCCGATCATCGCCTTGCCGAAAAGGAAGCCTTGACTTGGAGCGATTTTGCTGGGGATCGGCTGCTCGTACCGCAAGGCGCTGACGGTCCGCTGCTCGAGCCTTGGCTTACAGATCGCATCTCCGCCGGAGAACGGGCACCCGTTATCGAACAGTGTCAGGCCTGTCAGGCCACGATCGTTCTGAAAGTGCAGATTGGCAGTGGCTTTACCGTCACCGGGGTAAGCTTTGCCGACGCCATCGATATCACTGGTACGGTATGGCGGCCAATCGTCGGACCGGACAGCATCGGCACGATAAGCGCCGTCTGGCTTGATACCAATCCCAAACGCGCAGCCCTGCATCTGCTCGGCATCGCCAGAAATATGGCGGTCGAACTGGAGCAAAGATCAAGTTGAAGAAAAATGGGTGGCGCACCCGACAGGATTCGAACCTGTGACCTTCGGCTTCGGAGGCCGACACTCTATCCAGCTGAGCTACGGGTGCATCTGTGTTCAGATAGGGTTCGAGACCGAACTGGGTCAATCACGAATCCGACTTCGAATCGACGATACCGGACTAGGCTAAAAAGCTCTGCCGATTGTCGCCGCTCGTTCTCTACAGCCTCCTTCAGTTTGCTTCCGTGATGCTTCCGTGACCACGGAAGCGGTTTTTGCGCTTCCTTCGAGCATCACCAAGATATTGGTTTTGCTCAATTTTCTTACCTAGCACCCACAACCCACTTGACTTAGCCTTGCCTTCGGAGGGCAACGCTCTATCCAGCTGAGCTACGGGCGCTAACCGTGAAGGCTGGATAGCCGATCCCTGCTGCTTCGGCAATGCGGGATTTTGGATGAAGCACTGTTCTCCGAAGGCAAAGGTCACGCGGTCGAATCATATCGGGCGCGCCGTGGCCGCGGCCGAACGCCAACGCTAATGGCGTGGTGCAGGAGTCCCGATCCATGCGAAAAACGAGGCCTTGTCGTCTTATCTCAGTGGCCTGCCCCGATTGAGTGGTCCGGCTTCAAACTAATGCATGGTCGGCTTAGGGGCCATACGTGGCGGAATGGACGACGGTGATATGATGGAGGCTGGCGCTGGAGGCCTGTAGCCGAGCGAGGAGTGCGGGCGCCTGGTGTTGTAGTGCTGGCGCCAGCTCTCGATGACGGCCTTCGCCTCGGCGAGGCTATAGAAGATCTCTCCGTTCAGGAGCTCGTCGCGGAGCTTGGAGTTGAAGCTCTCGCAGTAGCCATTCTCCCATGGCGAGCCCGGTTCGATGAAGGCGGTTCCGGCACCGACTGCTGCGATCCAATCCCGCACGGCCCTGGCGATAAACTCCGGGCCATTGTCTGAACGAACATGGCCCGGCACACCGCGTAGGACGAACAGGTCCGACAAAACGTCGATGACGTCGGTCGAGCTGAGCTTTCGATCAATCCGGATCGTCAGGCATTCCCGGGTGAATTCGTCGATCACGTTGAGCATGCGAAACCTCCTGCCATTATGCGTGCAATTCTCGACAAAGTCATAGGACCAGACGTGGTTGGGATGCTCCGGCCGCAGCCGAACGCAGGATCCGTCATTCAGCCACAAACGGCCTTTCTTCGGCTGCTTTACGGGGACCTTGAGCCCCTCTCGTCGCCAGATCCGTTCGACGCGTTTGACGTTCACCGACCAACCGGCAGACCGCAGCAGCGCTGCGATCCTGCGATAGCCATAGCGACCACACCGAGTAGCAAGCTCGACAATGTCGGCCGTCAACGCGGCCTCATCATCTTGCCCAGTCGGGATCTTCCGTTGCGTGGAGCGATGCTGCCCCAGAACCCGACATGCCAGCCGCTCTGAGACGCCGAGATGTGTCATGACGTGCTCGACACAACGACGGCGCCGGGCGGGGCTCAGAAGTTTCCCCGGGCAGCCTCCGCGAGGATCAGCTTCTCCAGCGTCAGATCCGAGACAGCCTTCCGAAGCCGCTCGTTCTCCTTCTCAAGGTCCTTCAGCCGCTTCACCTGGTCGGACTTCAGGCCGCCAAACTCCTTGCGCCACCGATAATAGGTGAGCGGCGCCACGCCGATGGCGCGGATCGCTTCCCCAACCGGCCGGCCTTGCGACAACAGCACGTCGACCTGCCTGAGCTTGCCGACGATCTCCTCGGGCTTGTGCTTCTTCCGCGGCATTTCTTACATCCTCCAAAAGGCTCAAAAGCCTACTTCAGGGAGGACCACTTTTCAGGGAACACGCCACTCGACCGGGTATCAGGATACCTGGTCCATCAAAGGGTTCCGAAGATCCCGCTCTCCGCCTGGAGCCGCCTTCGGTAGGCAATGCTCTCACGAAACACGGAACGCTTACGCATGCCCATAGGCGTCGTTTTCGTCAGGCGCGCCGTCCTCAAGCTTGCGCGCATCGAAAACGGCCCACCAGCTGTCCAAATCCTTCCGGCGCTCGCTCGATGCGGCGAGCTGACGCAGGGTCGCCTTGATAGTGTGGTTAGCAGCTCGCACCTTCGGCACCGGGAAGGAACTCGGCTGGTCGCCGCCTCGAATGGCCGCGAGGAGATCTCGCTTGACCCTTACAAGCTCGGCATCGCCGTGAGCCTGGAGCAGGCGCTGGAACTCCTTGTGCGCGCGCTCGTCCCATGGGCTCGGCCGGCCCATGGCATCCTTCACCGGGTGGGCGGGAATGAGGTGAGCACAGGGCACAAACCCATCCGGCACCGGCTCGGTCGCGGCATGGGTGCGGCCCGAGCGCAAAAGCTTCGGCAGGACATGGGTATGCGGTCCCTCGGGGCTCTTGCCGTCTGCCGGCGGGATCGGCTGATAAACCTCGCAGCGACCTAAGCGGGCGATGAAGACGCGGTGCGGCCCGGCGGCAAGGATTGCGCCCATGGCACCATTGCCGGGCGCGAAGAGCGGCCGGCCGGCCTCCGCCCTGAGCACGCCGATCAGCGCGGGATCGGCGGTGCGGATGCAAATGTCCGCCTGCAGCGTGCCGAGGCCCATGTCGAACAGAATCGCGGCACGATCCTCCTCGCGCAAAGCGTCCTTGTCCGGGCCGAGTTCAGTCAGCTCGGTCCGGCCGGACATGGCGCAGGCATCCGTCGGCAGGCAAAGCGCGACGCGGTGGTTCCAGCTCGCGCCGGTCGCGGATTCCGAGGCAAAGGGGCGGATGCCCGCGAGCGAGCCGAAGCCGATGCTGCCTCGCGCCGTCGCCGCGGAGAGAAGATCGGGCCGATCGACAATCTCGCAGGCCTCGCCGGGGTCGCGCATGAACTCGGCGATGGCGCCGAACGTGCCCAGGTTCCACTGCGTCCCAGCAGTGTGGATGTGCTCGCGCAGCAGCGCGCGAACGGTCTCAGCGTCCGTCATGGGTAGGGCCTCTTGCGTCGATCGGTTGCCAGGGCAGAAGGAAGGGCACACCGTCGCGCTGACCGCGCAGCACGCTCACGCCGAAGACATCGGCCAGCGCTGCATCATCCAGAACATCGCCCGGTGCCCCATTGGCGATCCGGAGGCCGCGATGGATGAGCAGCAGGCGGTCACAGAAGCGCGCGGCGAGCGACAGGTCGTGCAGCACGACCGCTACGCCCACGCCTCCAGCAGCCACGGTTCGAAGCCGCTTTAGCGTCTCGAGCTGGTGGCCGGGGTCGAGCCCCGCGAGTGGCTCGTCCGCCAGGAGATAGGCCGCGTCGACCGCGAGCGCGCGCGCCAGCAGGACACGCCTGCCTTCGCCGCCGGACAGAGTTCCGAGAGTCCGGCCAGCAAGGGCCGCGATGTCGCAAAGCGCCATGGCGTTCGCAACGGCCGCGCGGTCCGCCTCGCTCTCGGCGCCGAAGGGCGGCCGATGCGGCAGCCGGCCGAGCCCGACCAAGGCTTCGACGGAGAGCGACCAGGTGGCTGCGCCGTCCTGAGCGAGGAAGGCGACGCGGCGTGCCAAGGCGCGCCGGCCAAGCTCGCGCGCCGTCGAGCCGTCGTAGCGCACGCTGCCCTGGTCCGGCCTAAGGAGGCCTGCGAGGACGCGCAGCAGCGTGGTCTTTCCGGCGCCGTTGGGGCCGACGATGCCGAGCACTTCGCCGGGCTGGAGCGCCATGTCGGCCGCGGTCAGCACGCAGCGACCGCCGAGGGAAACGCAAATCCCCTGTGCCACGATCGCCATCAGATTGCCTCCCGCCGCAGGCGCTGCACCAGCCCGAACAGGAAAGGCGCCCCGATCAGCGCGGTGACGACGCCGAGCTTGAGTTCGGGCCGGACTGGAGCGAGTCTCACGCCGAGATCAGCGGCAAGCACGAGGACCGCGCCACCAAACCCGCTCGCGACCAGGAGCCGGCCGGGCCGGTGGCCGACCAGCGGGCGCAGCAGATGCGGCACGACGATTCCGACGAATCCGATCGCGCCGGTGACCGCGACGGCGCTGCCGACCGCGAGCGCCGCCCCGCCGATCAGCCGCGCGCGCAGCCAGGTCAGATCGAAGCCGAGGCTCGCTGCCGTCTCCTCACCCAAGCTCAGCGCGTCGAGTGCCGGTGCCGTCGAGGCCATCAGCAGCCAGCCGGCGAGCATCAGAGGCAGCACCAGCCAGACATGGCTCATGCTGCGATCGGCGAGCGAGCCCATCAGCCAGAACACGATCTCCAGCGCAGCGTAGGGGTTGGGCGCTAGGTTGAGCGCGAGCGCAGTCGCCGCACCCGCGAAGCTGTTGAGCGCGACGCCGGCGAGGATCAGCGTCATCGTGCTGGCGCCGGGCCCCAGCAGGACGAAGAGGACGAGTGTCGCCAGGAGCGCGCCTGCGATACCGCCGAGCGGCAGGGCGAGCGCGACCGTCGCCGAAAGGCCGCTGTAGAAGGCGGTGACCGCGCCAAGGGCGGCAGCGCTCGAAATGCTGACGACGCCGGGCTCGGCCAGCGGATTGCGCATCAGCCCCTGCATCGCCGCTCCGGCCATGCCGAGGCTGAAGCCGACGAGCGCGCTGAGCAGCGCTCGCGGCAGGCGCAGTTCCATGAGCACGAGCGCCGGCAGGCTGGCCCGCCCGGCAATGGCGTCGGCAAAGGCCTGGCCGAGCGGCAGCGCCGCGTAGCCGAGCGCCAGCGACGCAGCGGCCATCGCCAGTGTGGCAAGGCCCAGCACGGGCATCAGGACGACAGGTCGGACGCCGGCTCCGGGAAACTGTCTCATTTGCGCTGTTCCGTCTGGGCGACCAACTGCTCGATCGCGTCGACCACGCTCGGCCCGGCGCAGGTCCAGAGGCGCGAGGGCAACGCCACCAGCCTGAGCCTGCCGGAGAGCCGCGCGATGACCGGGTGATGCAGCACCTCATGGGCGAGCGACGGTGGCCCGTCCGGGGTGTCGTTGAGCACCAGCACCTCCGCGCCGGCGAGCGCGACCGTCTCGAGCGGGATTTGTCCATAGCTCTCGATGCCGAGCTCTGCGGCGATGTTGACCAGCCCGGCACGCGTCAGGATCTCGTCCACCAGCGAGCCGCGCCCGACGGTGAAACCGTTCGGGCGAAGGACGATCGCACGCAGCGGCCGCGCCGGGCGACGCGCTACAAGCACATCAAGGCGGGCATCGATATCGGCGATCAGCGCCTCACCACGCGTCTGCGCGCCGAGCAACGCCGCCATCTCGCGGATTTGGGCACGCATCTCCGCGAGGTTGCGCGGCACACTGAACTCGCGCGGCGACGCTCCGACGCGTTTCAGCAGCCCGATAGTCGCCCGCGTCGTGTAGGCACCGGCAACGACGAGATCGGGCTTAAGCGCCAGGACCTGCTCGACGAGCCCGTGATTGGCCGGGATCCGGCGCGCGACTTCTGCCATGTTGGCGTTAAGCGGGTCCTGCGAGAGCCAGGTCACGGAGGCGATGCGCTTAGCGTCGGCGAGGCGGAGCACCAGCTCGTCTGTGCACATGTTGAGCGAGACGATGCGCTCCGGCTGCGCGCGCGCTGCTGCGGTCGCCGCGAGCACGAAGCCCGCGACCACCAGCGCTGCTCGCAGCGTGCAGCGGGGACAGCGATCCGCCGTCATCCGCCGAACGCGACCTTGATGCCGCCGAAGGCGCCGAAACCAGGCACAAGGAAGCCGACCGGGTTCTCCCAGCGCTTATCGAACAGGTTGTCGACGCGCCCGAAGACCGTGACCTTGTCGGTCGCCTTGTATTCGGCGGCGAGGTTGACCAGGGTCGCGCCCTTGGCCTTCAAGCGAGGCACCGAGAAGTCCCGGTTCCCATCGACCCAGGGGCCAACATAGATCAACGTGGCCGAAAGGCTGAGCTTCTCGATCGGCGCCCAGGTCACGGTGCCGCTGGCCTTGTGACGTGGCCGACGCAGTAGCTCCTGATGCGCGGTCTCATCCTTGGCGAGCGTGAAAGTGTAGTCGCCCCGGACGCGCAACTGCTCGGAGATCTGCAGCGCGGCGAAGGCTTCGACCCCTTTCGTCTCGGCCTTGCCGACATTGGCATAGGAGTTACGCGCCGCATTGGTGACGATCAGGTTCTCGATATCGTTCTGGAACCAGGTAGCACCGAACTGGACGCGCTTGTCGAAGAGCGGCTGCTCGAAGCCGATGTCCCAGCCCTTGCTCTCCTCAGGCTTGAGGTTCGAGTTGCCGAAGAAGTTGAAGCCCGGCCGGTAGTCGATGAACAGCTCGGCGAGCGTCGGCGCCTTGAAGCCGGTGCCATAGCTCGCCTTCAGCTTCGTCTCGGTGCCCGGCACGATATAGGCCGGCGCGATCCGATAGGTGGTGTGACCGCCATAGCTGTCGTCGTGATCGTGGCGGATGTTCGCTGCGAGGAAGAACCGATCGGCGAAGCTGACCTGATACTCAAGGTAAGCCGCCTTGTTGCCGTTCGAGGCCGTGAAGCTGGGGGTCTCCAGCCGCTCGCGCTCCCAAGAGAGCCCCCCGATCAGCATATGGCCCTTGGCGATCTCGAAATCGCCCCGCCAGTCGAGCTTCATGCGCTCACCAAGGTTCTCCGTCGGCAAACCAAGGATCCCGAAGGCGTTGGGCGAGCGGTTCGAACGGTCCTGATTCGAGTAGGAGATGCCGAACCGGTTTACGAAGCGCCCGCCGAGCGGGTCCCAGACCACCTCGCCGCGAGTGAAGGCTTGGGCGTAGTTCGAAAGTGCTCGATAGGGCGTCGGCCGGCCCGGGAAGCCGGCATCGTAGGTCGAGCGGAACTGGCCGTCGGTATAGCGGCCGACCCAGTTGACGCTGAGCGTGTCGGTCAGCGCAAAGCCGAGGCGCCCGGAATAGCTATAGGCGTCATAAGCGTTCGGCTTAACGCGCACGCCCGGCGGGATCAGGTTCGGCGGCACCGAATCGGTTGAGTCCGAGCGCATATGGGAAACGTTGAAGACGTAATTGAAGCGATCGTCGCCGCCGCTGAATCCGGCCGCCTGGTTGAAAGTGCCGTGCGATCCGGCCTCGATGCGCGCCGTTGCCTTCGGCGGACCCTCGCCACGCTTGGTGGTGATCGAAATCACGCCGCCGATGGCGTTGGCGCCGTAGAGGCCGCTCTGGGGGCCGCGCAGCACCTCGATGCGTTCGATGTCGTCGGTCAACATCGAGCCAAAGTCGAAGGAGCGGTTCGGCGTCGAGGGGTCGTTCGCCTCAATGCCGTCGATCAGAACCTTGACGTGGTTCGAGTTGGTGCCGCGCATGAAGACCGAGGTCTGGCCGCCCGGACCGCCGATCTGGACGATGTTCAGCCCCGGCACAGCGGCAAGCGCCTGCGGCAGGGTGCGGCGCTGCTGCTGCTCGATCTCCTGAGCGGTGACCACCGTGACGGAGCTCGCGACCTCGCGCACCGGAGTCGGCGTGCCGGTCGCGCTGACGACGATTTGGTCGAGCGCGATGGTTTCGCCGGGGGCCTGGGCACGGGCGGGATGAGCCAGCAACGTAGCACCGGCGGCAAGGGACAATGCGATGACGGAAGACGAGCCGCGCTGCGCGGCTCCGGAAAGGCGGATCACGATGAGACCTCGGGCGTTGACGTCTGTGGCACGTCACCGCGAACGCGATCTCCCGTTCACTCCCGGCAGGGAGCAGACAGTCGAGCAGCGATCGAAACACCCCGTTCGAACGTGTTCGCGTGTGACCACGACTGACGGCAGGTCTCCTGGCTCGCGGGTCGTCGCCTTGTCACCGCCTTCCCAGGGCCGAGGTCCCAGTGGCGTATGGCGATAAGGCTCGCCGCTTACAGTTGCGGGGGCAGCCGCAGCATAGAATGGCAAATCATCCGCACTGCGTTCCCTTTTGATCCCGTGAGGGAACCGTCGCGTTTACGAGTAAGGCGGAAAAGTGGCGGGGTCAATTGGCAATGTGGCGCGGTCGTGCCGAGCCGAGTTGGGATCGGATCTCGCGCGCAAATTCGTGGCGTAAGTGTCTGTTATTGTGTGGTATTTCGGCGGCGCGTTCGGCAAAAACCCAGCTTCGGAGGGACGTGCTCCCTCGGCAAGCTGCCTTCAGCGGGCAGCGTTCTCTAGGGTGCGGGTTCCACCGTCAGTGTCGCGTCGTGTTGAACTCTCGATGAGATTGCAACACGGATCAGAGGTCTAGGATCTCCTTCGCAGCGATGGATCCGAGCTGCGGCAGAAACCCGTCGTCCTCGGCGATCGCCTCGCCTTGCGAAAACACCGTCAGGATGAACTCGGCACCATCTGGCAGAACGGCTCGAAGCGCGTCGTGGCGTCGAAAATCGGCGCGCTCGTCGCCGAGCCAGCGGGTGCGTCCCGCCTTCGACCAGATCTGCGTTCCGGCAGGCATGCCGCCCGCGAGATAGCCCGTGACCTGATAGGCACCTCGCGGCAGGAAGGGACTAGCGAGATCGCGGGCGAGTAGATTCTGGACCTTCTCTCGGCTCGCCTCGGTCAGCACCGAGCCATGGAAGATCGCATGCATCAGACGGGCCATGGCAATCGGCGTGAGCGCATTGTGCCCGGCCGGCGAACAATCGAGGCCGATCTTTTCACGGCCATAGCGCAGGTCGTCCATCAGCTTCTGATTGAGGTTGATGCCGACTAGCTCCGGCCAGCCGAGCTGCGCGAAGAAGCGATTGACCATCTGGCGCCGCTCGCCCCATTCGGTCATCTCCGGCTCGGAAAGCAGCGTGTCCCCGGTCGTTCCGGATAGCAGATCGATGACATAGTTTGTCGCCGAATTGGAGGACCAGAGGATCATGTCGCGCATGGCGCGATCCAGTTCCTCGTGCTCGGTGAGTTGTCCTGCCTCAAGTGCGGCCTGCGCGGCGACGAGGAAGAAGACCTTGACCAGCGAGCAGGGATAGCTGCGCCAATCGGGCCGAAAGGCAGCGCCCTTCGGCCGCCCGCTATCTCTGGTTGGCTGTAGCAACACGAAGCCGAACTGCTCGGCCGGGACGCCGCGTTCGCGGAAGATGGCTTCGGCCTTCGCCGTCAGCAATGCGCCGATGCGCTGCAGGTTTTCATCCGTATCGAAAAAGCTCATGGCGCACCTGTCGGAGGCGGATCGGAAAAGGAGGTCAGCCCTTGGGCCGAAGGGCGGTGTCGAGGCCTTCGCCGATCAGCGCGAAGGTGACGCCGGTGTAGATGATCGCGAAACCCGGGAAGGTCGCGATCCACCAGGCATCGAACAGGAACTGGCGTCCGTCCGAGATCATCAGTCCCCATTCCGGTGTCGGCGGCTGGATGCCGAGGCCGAGGAAGCTGAGCGAGGTCACGGCGAGGATGGTCAGCACCACATCGGCCATCGCGTAGACGATCGCCGGATTGACCGCATTCGGCAGGATATGGGCGGTGACGATCCGCGGTGTCGTGCAGCCGAGGCTGCGCGCCGCCTGGACGAATTCGAGATTGCGCAGCACCAGAACCTCGCCGCGTACGATGCGGGCGAACGAGATCCAGTTCACCAGAAGGAAGGCCAGGTAGAGATTGGCCTCGCCCGGCCCGAGCACGCCGACGATGGCGATGACGAGCACATAGAAGGGGAAAGCCCAGAAGATGTCGGTAATGCGCATGATGAAGGTGTCGACGCGCCCGCCGATGAAACCGGAGATCGCGCCGATCATCACGCCGAGAAGGGCCGGCGCGACAACGCAGATCAGCGCGACCTTGAGGTCGACATAGCCGCCGGCCAGCACGCGCGAGGCGACGTCGCGCCCGAGATCATCGGTGCCGAACCAGTTCGCCAGGGAGGGCGGCTGGAGCGTGTTGCCATAGTCGACCTCGAAGGGATCGTGCGGCGTCCAGATCTGGCCGAGCGCGACGAAACCGGCGAGCAGAACCAGCATGGCGAGCCCGACGAAAAGGCTCGGATTGGAGCGGAAGCGGCTCATTGGCTCATTCCAGCCTGATACGCGGATCGGCGAGCGCATAAGCGAGATCGGTCGCCAGATTGATCAGCACGACGAGGACGGCGAAGACGATGGTGAGCCCCTGGATCAGCGGATAGTCGCGGGAGAAGATCGACTCGACGAAGAGCGAGCCGAGCCCCGGCAGGGCGAAGACGGTCTCGATCACCACCGTGCCGCCGATCACCCAGCTCGTATGAGCGCCAAGCACCGATATCGATGAGATCAGCGCATTGGGCAGCACATGGACGCCCATCAGCCGGCCCGTGCCGGCGCCTTTTGCGCGTGCCGTCGTGACGTAGTCGGAGCCGAGCACGGCGAGGATGGCGCTGCGCAGACTGCGGATCGTCAGCGAGGCGGTCGCCAGCGCGATGACGAGTGCCGGCAGCGTCGTATGGTGCAGACGCGAGAGCAGGTCATCGCCATAGCCCGAGGTCGGGAACAGCGGCAGCCAGATCGCAAAGAGGATGACGAAGATCAGCCCGAGCCAGAAGGACGGCATCGCGATGACGATGGTGAAAGCGAGCTTGATCGCGAGATCGACCGGGCCGCCGCGCCGCATCGCCGACCAGAGTGCGAGCGGCACCGTCATCGCCACGGCGAGCACTGTCGAATAGGCGACGAGCCACAAAGTCGCCGGCAGCCGCTCCAGCACGAGTTGCATCACCGGTCGGGCATGCACGACCGAGCGGCCGAGGCTGCCCGAGCCGATATCGGCGAGGAACAGCAGATATTGCCGCCAGAGCGGCAGATCGAGGCCGAGCCGCTGCTTCATCAGCGCGATCTCCTCGGGACCACCGCGCGCGCCGAGGAGCAGCGTCGCGGGGTCGCCAGGGAGGGCGCGCAGCAGCAGGAAACAGGCCAGAGTGATGCCGAAGAGGACCGGCACCAGCTGGGCGAGACGCTTGACGATGTAGATCAGCATGGCGGTGCACGAGGAAGGGCGCGGCAGCGCCCTTCCGTCACTTCAGCTTGACGTCCTCGAGGCGGAAGTTCGAGGTCGGCAGCACCTCGAAGCCCTCGACATTGTTGCGATAGGCATAGGAGGTGCCGGGGTAGAACAGGAAGACTGAGGGTGCGCCGTCATGGGCGAGCTTGATGATCTCCTGGAACATCTTGCCACGCTCCGGGCCATCGGCCGTCACGCGCTCCTTCTCATAGAGCTCGTTGACGCGCTCGTTCTTCCACTCGGTATGATAGGCGTTGGCGCGCTCGGGATTGACGAGCAGGAAGCCGACGAGTTGATCCGGGTCGATCGTGTCGCTGGTCGCGAGCGATACCGCCATTTCGTAGTCGCCAGCCTTCGTCGTGGTCCAATGCGTGCCGCCTTCGACGAGGCGGATGTCGGCGGTGACGCCGATCTGCTTCAGCGCGGCCTGCAGAGCTTGTCCGACCTGACGATGCAGCGGCTTGCCGGAATCGACTAGGAGCGAGGTCTTGAAGCCGTCCTTGTAGCCGGCTTCCGCCAGCAGCGCCTTGGCCTTGGCGACGTCGTGCGGATAGGGCTTCAGGTTCGGGTCGGCATAGGCCATCGGCGGCATCGGCGAGTTCGAGACCTTGCCGGTGCCGTAGAGCAGCGCCTTCACCAGCCCGTCCTTGTCGATGGCATAGTTCAGCGCCTGCCGGACGCGGAGATCGTCGAAAGGCTTCTTCTTGGTGTTCATCAGCACGAAATCGGTGCGGAAGACGTTGGCGACAGCCGTCTTGATCTTGCCGTCGCGCCCCAGCGCCTGAAGCTGGTTCAGCGGAATGTCGATTGCGGCATCGACCTCGCCGGCCTGCAGCTTCAGCACGCGGCTGTTGCCCTCTGGGATGACCATCAGCTCGGCGCCATCGAGATCAGGCTTGCCGGCCTGCCAGTAATTCGCGTTCTTCTTGAGAGACAGGCCCTGTCCCTTGTTCCAGGCCGCGACCGTGAAGGGGCCGCTGCCGATCGGCTTGTCGAAGAACTTGTCGCCCGCCGCCTCGAAGGCCTTCTGCGGCAGGATCGCCGAGGAGAACAGGGCAAGGTTGTTGAGGAGCGGCGTGAACACCTTCTTGAGCTTGAGCACGACGGTGCGATCGTCCGGCGTGTCGATGGTCTCTATGCCGGAGAAGAAGCGCTTCCAGCTCGAGGCATCGCTGCCGGCGCGCTTCAGCGAGAAGGCGACATCGGCGGCCGTCACTGGAGTTCCATCGGAGAACTTCGCCTCGCGCAGCTTGAAGCTGTAGGTCATGCCGTCATCGCTGACCTTCCAGCTCTCGGCGAGGCCGGGCTCGAGCTTCGTGGCATCCTTACTGGGCCGCAGCAACGTGTCGAAGATCAGGAGCTGCGCGTAGATCGAAGCGTTGTCGCTGGTCGCGATCGGGTCGAGCGAGACGAGATCCTGAGTCTGCGCCAATCTGAGAATGCCCTTGGCGAAAGCTGCGGACGGCGCGGTCACGAGCGCCGGGGCGCCGATGGCAAGCGCCAGCGCGCCGGCCGAAATCATCGAGCGAAGCTTGGTCATACCGATCCCCTGATTCATTGGCCGCGCCACGGCGACGACTTGCATCCTTCCATGAGGGGATCTAGTCCTTCCAATGAAACATTCGGCAAGTTCATCGACCATTTGGAATAGTCATGAAGCTGGGCTCGTTGCGTGCGATCGATGCCTTCATCCGGCTCGGCGGAACGGGCGAGGCGGCGCAAGGCCTCGGCATCAGCCAATCGGCGGTGATCAAGACATTGCGCCAAGCCGAGGAAGAGCTCGATCTCAGCCTGGCCACGACCATCCAGGGCCGCTTGGTGCCGACTCCAGAGGCTCAGTCACTCGTCCGGCAGGCTCAGCCACTCTTCGGCGCG
Organism: Allobosea spartocytisi; assembly: GCF_014764685.1. Taxonomy (NCBI): domain Bacteria; kingdom Pseudomonadati; phylum Pseudomonadota; class Alphaproteobacteria; order Hyphomicrobiales; family Alloboseaceae; genus Allobosea; species Allobosea spartocytisi. The sequence goes on along the minus strand of NZ_JACXWY010000009.1, from coordinate 193,727 downwards.
CTCAGGCGGGCTCGTCATGAAGCGGACATGATCCGGGTCGGCATGGCCAATCGGCTGAGGGTGGCGACCGTTCCCGGCCTCGCCCACAGCATCCTGCCGCCGGCCATCACCCGAACGCGGCGAACGCTCGATGAATCTGCGGCGGTGGAGATCATGTTCGACCATGTGCGGGAGCATCTCGCCACGGGCGAGGCCGATCTCGGCATCTCCTATGGCCCCATGAGAGCGGACGACATCGCGGACGTGGCGCTGGGGCAAAGCCCTCTGGTCTGCGTGCTCTCGCGCGATCATTCGCTCGCCCGGCGGACGCAACTCAGCAGGGGCGATATCGAGGGCGAGCGCCTGATCAGTTATGGACCGGACGGCGTCAGCGCGTCCGACAGTTTCCAGGAGGCCTTGACGAGCGCGGGCCTGTCCGAGCGGGTCGCCATCACTGTTCGCCACACGGACACGGCCTGCCATCTCGCTCGCGAGGGCGTCGGGATCGCCCTGGTCGACGGGTTCGTGATCAGCAGCAATCTGGTTGAAGGCCTCGCCGCGCTGCCGCTGGAGCAGAGCCCTCTGGTGACGGCCTATGCCCATCATCGCCGGCATTCGCCTCTCGATCGCGCAGCCCGATTGCTTTTGGCGCAGTTGCAGGAGCGATCCGGGTCATGAAGGCATTCACGCCCGCTCACGCCGCTGTCCTTCGCGCGGTTCATCGCTTCGGCACGACGGTCGAGGCGGCCCATCGGCTCCACCTCACGCAATCGGCCATCAGCAAGATCATCGCGCGCAGCGAAGCCAGCCTTGGCGTCGCCGTCTTCGAGCGCCGGGAGGGGCGTCTGCTGCTGCGTCCCGAGGCCAACGCCCTGATGACTGCGCTCGACTCGATCGATCAGGAATGGCGTGAATTGCGCGCCGCCGCGACGCGGTTGCGGGCCGGCCGGGAAACGCCGCTGCGCATCGCCTCGACGCCGAGCATCGGCCACGGACTCATCGCCCGCGCCTTGCGTCGCCTGACGGACGAATATCCGCAGGCGCGCGTCGAGCTGATCATGGGCGACGCACCGACGGAGCTTTCTGCGGGAACGGCCGATATCGGCCTGATGTTCTCCCCGCGCGTCACCGACGACATCACGCTGACGCCCCTGGCCGGCGGCGAGATCATCGCGCTGGTGCGGGAGGATGATGCTCTGGCGAAGCGGCGCGTCGTCAGCCTGCATGATCTCAAGACCCGGCGCATGATCTGCTTCGATCGCGAGAAGTCGCCGCTCGGCTGGCTGATTGCGCAATGCTACGAGAGAGAGGGGCTCGAATATGCCCCGTTCATGACCGTTCCCTACAGCATTTCAGCCGCGCATCTTCTGGCGGAGCCCGGGGATGTGACGCTGATCGACAGCCTGCTGACGCAAGCGCAGCGTTTCGATGGGTTGGCTCAGCTCTCCTTGGAACCGCAGATCCCCACCACGATCTGTCTCATGACCATGCGCAGCCGACCGCTGTCGCGATTGGCAGCCCGCTTTGTCGAGATCGTCCGCAAGCAGTGATCGTGACCGCAGCGCATTGCCCGAGCCAAACGTCAACGAACAGAACTTCTGAGGCGATAACTCGATGCACTGTGGCTCGGTCGTGCCGTCCTCTCGGAAACTGGCCCGGATCGGCTGCAGTATCAGCTTAAGATATTGATATATTAATGTAATTTTTGGAGCGCCGAGCCGCGTTTCCCAGCTTCGGAGGGCAACGCTCTATCCAGCTGAGCTACGGGCGCAAACCGTGAAGGCTGGATAGCCGATCCCCGCTGCTTCGGCAATGCGGGATTTTGGATGAGGCGCAGTTCTCCGAAGGCAAAGGTCACGGCCCGAAGGCGAAACGGATCGCGCGATTGATCGCGACCGGCAGGACGGACATATGCGTCTCGCCCTCGAAGACCGCGAATTCCACCGGCTTTCCGTAACCGCGCAGGCGCTCCGCCATCTCCCGGGTCTCGTCCACCGTCCGCGCCTCCTCCAGACGCCCGCGCCGCTCGCTCTCGTCAGGGGCTCCGATCTGGAAGGGCGCAAGGGCCTGCTCGTATTCTCCAACGCCGAGGAAGACACGAACGGCTCCCTCCGGCGCAGCGGCGAAGCGCAGCACATTGTGCTGTTCCCACCAGATCGCCGGGCTGATGGCGATCCAGTCGCGAAAGGCGGCGGGACGCGTGAACAGCGCGTAGAGGACGAAGAGTCCGCCAAACGAATGGCCGAAAATGGCCTGATGCGCCGCATCGATGCGCGTCCGCGTCGCGACCAGCGGCTTCAGCTCCTCCTCGATGAAGGTCAGGAACGCCCCGGCGCCGCCCGTGCGCACATCGGGTCCCCCGGCCGTGTGCGGCGGGTAGACCTGGCCGGGCGGCGGACCGTAGTCCCAGGAGCGGCGCACGCTGTCATAGGCGCCTTCGGTCGGATAGCCGATGCCGACGACGACGGCATCCCGGATGCCCGTGCCGAGCGGATAGGCCGCCTGGACGCGCAAGGCCTCCACCGCCGTGGCGATGACCGCATTGGCGTCGAGGAGATAGAGGACGGGCCAGCCCGAGGCCGGCAGCGTTCCTGGCGGAATCCGCAGGAAGATCCGGTAAGGCGCGCCCCCAGCCCGCGGCGTGAGATCGAACCGGACGGTCTCGGGAACCGGCAAAATCGCATCCATGGTCATTTCCTTGCGAGCAGGGCGATGAGGACCGGGCCGCCGATCAGCGTCGCGATCAGCCCGGCCGGCATTTGCCAGGGAAAAGCGGCGACTCGGCCAAGCCAATCCGCCGCCACCATCACGACAGCCCCGGCGAGAGCCGAGGCCGCGAGCTGCGATGCGGCGCGCTGGAGACCGAGCAGCCTGGCGAGATGCGGCGTCATCAGGCCGACGAAGGTCAGCGGGCCGATGACGAGCGTCCCGGCCGCCGTCAGCGCCGCGCTCAGCAGCAACAGGGACAACCTGACCAGAGGCAGCGTCAAGCCCAACGATCGGCCGGCCGCATCGCCGAGACCGACGAGTTCGAGCCAGCGCAGCAGCAACGGCACCGATGCGAGGAGGAGGATGGCCGTCGCGGCGGCCCAGACCATCTGCGTCTCATCGACGGCATAGGTCGAGCCGGTCATCCAGCTCATCAGCAGCATGGCGCGGGGATCGCCTCCCGCCAGCAGGGCGCCGACGACCGCATCGAGCATGGCGCCGAGAGCGATGCCGGCGAGCAGGGTGCGCTCCGGCGAGAAGCCCGCTTTGCGACCGAGCACGAGGATGAGCCCGAGGATCGCGGCCGCACCGGCCGTCGCCGCGAATAATTGCTGGTGGCGACCGACCGCGGGCAGGACGAACAGCGCCACGATCAGGCCGAAGGCGGCTCCGGAACTGATTCCGAGGACCTCGGGGCTCGCCATCGGATTGCGCAGAAGGCGCTGGAGGATCGCTCCGGCCACACCGAGCATGGCGCCCGCGGCAAGGGCCGCGACGACCCGGGGAAGGCGCCACGGCAGCAGCGCCGCCAACCCATCTCCCCACGCGAAGGACCAGCCGCCCGACGGCGTGCGTCCAAATGTCAAAGCGAGGGCCAGGACAGCGGTCAGGGCCAGGCCGAGCCCGGCCAGCACGAGGGCAGCGCTGCGGGCTCGCGGCTCGCTTCGCGGGGCGTTGCTGGCCTGCGGGAACGTCGTGCGTAGCCGCGGCAGCATCCGGAGCAGCACCGGCGCTCCGAACAGGGCTGTGATCGCACCGGTCGGCAAGGTGGTGCCGGCACCGAGCTGGAGAACCGCCTGGTCGGTCAGCCAGAGCAGGGCAGCGCCGATGATCGGCGCCCAGAGCATCTGCTGGTCGATCCGCCGCGCGCCGCCGAGCCGCGCGAGCGCCGGCGCGATCAGGCCGATGAAGCCGATGACCCCGACGAGACTGACCACGACCGTGCTGAGAGCAACCGCGACGGCAAGCGCGCCGAGCCGCGCGAACAGCAGCGACAGGCCGAGGCCGCGCGCCCCGTCATCGTTCAGCGCCAGCAGGGCAAGAGGTCGGAGCAGCAACGCCGCCAAACCCGCCAGGACGACGAGGCGCAAGGCCAGCGCCAGCGCGACATCCCAGCCCTGCTGTGCCAGCGAGCCGTTGCCCCACAGGAAGAGCCCCTGCAGATCATGCTCCTTGAACAGCAGCAGCAATGCCGACAGCGCGCCACAATAGAGGCCGAGCACCAGCCCGCCCAGCACCAGCGCGAGCGGCGAAAGCCCACGGCGCCAGGCCAGCGCGATCGTTGCCGCCATCGCCAGCGTGCCCCCGGCGAAGGCGATGCCGTCTCGCCCGACGGAGGAGAGCAGCGGCGCGCCCATCACCGTCGCGAGGCCGAGCGCCAGCTTGGCGCCGGCGGCAACGCCCAGCGTCATCGGGCTCGCCAACGGGTTGCGCAGCACCTGCTGGAAGATGGTGCCGGCGAGCCCCAGCGCCGCGCCGCAGAGCAGGCTGACCGCCATGCGCGGCAGCAGCGATTGCTGCAGGACCAGGATGGCGATATCGCCACCGGCATCGGCCTTGAACAGCGCGAACCATTGTGGCGGCGGCAGGCGGACCGCCAGCGTCCAGAGCGACAGGGCGAAGGCGGCAGTGAGCAGCGGCAGCGCCAGCCGCCAGGGGCGCATCGGCGAGGAATCGGCGGAGAACATTGTTCAGCCGCGCTTCGCGAGGAGATCGCCGACGAGCCGCGCGAAGCGCAGGGCCGAGGGCACGCAGCCGAACATCAGCACCGGCGGCAAGCCATGGACGCGGCCGCTGCGAACGAAGGACAGCGACCGCCAGATCGGATTGCGCGCCAGGGAAGGCAGGACCGCGGGAGGAACGGGATCGAAATAGACCAGCAGGGCGTCCTTCCCTGTCTGGAGCGCCTCGATCCCGACCGTGGCGAAACCCCAGTCATTCGTCGGCCCCTGCCAGGCATTGGCGAGGCCGATGCGGTGGAGCGTGTCGTCGAACAGGCTCTTGGCGCCATAGACGCGCACATGGCGCTCGTCCATGAAGTTGACGAGATAGACCGGCGGCAGCGCGCGGTCGGCGAGCCTGTCGCGGATCTGCTCGAAGCAGCCATCCGCTTCCGCAAGGAAGCGCGCCGCGGCGGCGGGGTCCCCGATCATCTCGCCGAGCCGGCGCGCCGCCGCCCCGGCCAGCGCAAGGGGGCGTCCTTCCGGCGCGTAGATCGGCAGCGAGATGACCGGCGCGATCCGCTCCAGCCGGTGATGGATTCCGGCGAGGTAGGGCGTGCTCAGGATGGCATCGGGCCGCAGCGCCTGCAGCACTTCGAGATTGGGCTCGCGGCTGGCACCCAGATTGACGGTATCGGCCGGCAAGGCCGGCTCGACGACCCACCGGTTCCAATCCTGGGTCGCGACCAGCGCGACCGGCGGACAGCCGAGGCGGATCAGCGTCTCGGCGAGCCCATAGTCCAGCGACGCCAGCCGGCGATCGGGCGGTGCTGCGCGAGCGGCCGGCGAGAATGCCGCCGACGCGCCGGCCAGCAGCAGCGAGCGCCGGTCGAGCGACACCACCCTGCCCTCACCAGCGATAGGTCAAGGTGCCGATGACCGTGCGCCCCTGGCTCAGATAGCAATAGCCGGCATTGCAGACGCTGACCTGCTTGTCGGTGATGTTGTTGGCGGCGACGGAGGCGCTCAGCCCCGCGAGCTGCCGGTTCGCCTTGCCGAAATCGTAACGGAGCACCGCGTCGAACAGGGTGTAGGCATCGTTCTTCGCCGTATTGTCGTTGGCGGTCCAGGTCTCGCCGACATAGCGGACGCCGACGCCGGCGCCCAGGCCGGCGAACGGCCCGGCCTGCAGATTATAGTTCAGCCAGAGCGAGGCCGTATGCCGGGGCGTCACGGCCGGCGTGCGGCCATATTCGCTGGCCACCGTCGTCCTGGTGATCTCCGCATCCGAGAATGTGTAGGAGGCCGCGAGATCGAGCCCTTCGAACAGGCGCGCCTTTCCTTCCAGCTCGACGCCGCGCACCGTGACCTCGCCGACCGAAACATAATAGGGCAGCCCGGCGACATAGCCGCCGAGCTTCGGCGCATTCTTTTCCTTGAGCTGGTAGGCCGAGGCGGTGAGCGAGATCGCGCCATTGGCGGGCTGGTACTTCAGCCCCGCCTCGATCTGCTCGCCCTCGGACGGCTCGAGCACCGCGCCGTTGGCGCCCTGGCTCGTGACCGGCTGGAACGAGGTCGCATAGCTGACATAGGGCGCCAGGCCGTTGTCGAAGAGATAGAGCAGGCCGGCACTGTAGGTGAAGGCGTCGTTCCGGTTGGCCGCCGTCACCGTGTTCGCGATCTGATTGCTCTCGTTGCGGTCGGTCCAGTCCTTGCGGGCGCTGAGGGCGATGCGCCAGTTGCCGAGGCTGATCTGGTCCTGGACGTAGAGGCCGAGCTGTTCGAGCTGCGAGCGCGTCCGGATCGTATAGGCCGGCGTCGGCCCCGAGAAGCCATAGACCGGGTTCGCGATATCGAACCGGTAGGCCGGAAGCGTGGGACCGAAGCCCAGGCCGAAATGCCAGAGATTATAGTCGTAGTTCAGGCCGAGCAGCAGCTTGTGGGCCGCCGGACCCGTGCGGAAATTCGCCTCGAGATTGTTGTCGATCTGGAAGCTCGTCAGCCTATCGCCCACCGAAACCGCGCCGCGGTCGTAGATCGTCGTCGTGGCATTGGCGAAGCTGCCGCTCAGATAGCGCGACTCGGCCTCGATCTGGCTGTAGCGGACCTTCTGGCGGAAGGTCAGGATGTCGTTGAACTTGTGTTCGAACTCATAGCCGATCTGGCCCTGCTTCTGCTTGAGATGGTCGTAATGCGGATCGCTGCCGCGCAGCTTCAGCACCTGGCCGTTCCGGTTGATCCCCGCGGCGCTCGCATCGGTCTCGTCCTGTTGGTAGAGCGCTGAGAGGGTCAGCGAGGTCGCCCCATTCGGCCGCCAGGTGAAGGACGGCGCGATCATGAAGCGCTGGTCGGCGATGTCGAAATTGGTGTCGCCGAGGCGCCCGAGCCCGACGACGCGGTAAAGCATGGTCTTCTCGGGATCGACGGGCCCACCGAAATCGAAGGCCGTCTGGGCACGGCCGAAGGTGCCGATCTGCGCCTGGACTTCGCGGAAGGTGTAGTCCGTCGGCAGCTTCGAGCGCCGGTCGACAAGGCCGCCGGGCACGCTCTGGCCGTAGAGCACCGCGGCCGGGCCCTTGATCACCTCGATGCGTTCGAGCTGGTAGGGCTCGGTGCGGAAGGTGGTGAAGCCGGCCGGGAACTGCTTCAGCCCGTCACGGAAGTCGCCCAACGTGGTCATCGGGAAGCCGCGGACATAGATCTGGTCGAAACGAGGGTCGAAGCCATAGGCGCCCGTCGTCACGCCGGCGGTGTAGCGCAGCGCTTCCGGCACCGTGGTCGCGCCGCGATCGTCCATTTCCTGCCGGGTCACGACGCTGATCGAACGTGGCGTCTCGATCAGAGGCGTCGATGTCTTCGTCCCCGCCGTGCTGCTGCGCGCGACATAGCCGGTCGTCTCGCCCTGCCCCTGGACCTCGACGGTATCGAGCGCGATCGTCCCCTCCGGTACGGACGGTGTCGCTCCGCCCGAGGCCCAGGCGATCGTCACGCTGGCGGGCCCCGAGAAGCGATAGCTCAGCCCCGTCCCCGCCAGCAGCCGCGACAGGCCCTGCTGGATGCTGTGGCGACCGGAGAGGCCGGGGCTGGAACGCCCGCGCGCAACGTCTCCGCTATAGACGAGCTGGATCTGCGCTGCGTCGGCGAAGCGGTTCAGCGCGGCCGCCAGCGAGCCCGGCGGGATCGCGAACGCGCGGATCTGCGCGCTCTCGGACGGCCGGGGCTGCGCGAATGACGGCGACGATGCGGCAGCCGCCAGCACGGCCGCGACGCTCGCGCTCCACATCAGCGCGGCGATCCGCCCCTTCTTCGACCCAGCCATTCCGCTCTCCGCTTCGACATCCGGCGGGCCCCTCGAGGCCCCTCTGCCGCTATGACGAAGGCGTTCGCGAAATGAGGAGGTCGATCGCCGAATTTTTTCAGCGATGGAGCAGAACGAGATAATCCGTCAGGCGCGTCGAGCGCAGGCCGAGCGATGTCTGCACCAGATCGAGGGCATGGAGCGGGTCCCTCGTCTCGAAAACCCCGTTGACGCGCTGGCGGCGGATCCCCGGGTCGACGATGCGGATGTAACCGCGATGGTAGCGGTTGAGCTCGTCGATGACCTCGCCCAGCGGCTTGTCGATGAAGATCAGCTTGCCCCGGCGCCAGGCCGTCCGCGCATCGGCATCGACGGTCTCGATCGCATCGAGCTTCGTGGACGAGAACCGCACGCTCTGCCCGGATGCGAGGGTGGCGGCTTGTCCCGCCTCCACGCCCGGCTCGACCGCGACGCGGCTCTCCAGCACGGTGACCACGGTCTCATTCGCGTCCTGCCGCACCGAAAATACGGTGCCGAGTGCGGTCGCGCTGCCCGAAGCCGTCTCGACCACGAAGGGGCGTCCCGGATCCTTCGCGACCGTGAACAGCGCCTCGCCACCGACGACCCGGATGCGGCGCTCGCGCCCGTCATAGCGGATCTGGATCGCCGTATCGGTGTTGAGATCCACCCGCGAGCCATCGGCCAGGACGATCTCCTCGGTTTCCCCGACGCCGGTGGCGGCATCGGCACCGAGATGGCGCCACCAGGAACTGTTCAGGACGGCGAGCGCGAGCATCGCCGCGAGAGCCGCGCCCGGCACCGCATGGCGCAGATAGCGGCGCGCGGGCTGCATGGAAGGGCGCTCGATCCGCGAAAGGGCCGACCAGGTTCCCGCGATCTCCGCATAGGCCGAGCGGTGGCCCGGCTCCGACAGCCAGCGCTGGAATTCCGCCTCTGCTTCCGGCGCCAGCGGACCGGCATCGCGACGAAAATACCAGGCCGCCGCCTCGCTTCTGATTGTCTCGTCGGCGTCCGCCATTCGGCTCGTCCTGCCTCGCCCGCTCCCTGCACCCTGTCCATGAGACGTCGGGCTGCGGAAAAACAGGAGCTTAGAGCATTTTCAAGCGCGGCGGTCACGGGCGCGCGCGGATAAAATGCGATAAAACAAGGGGATAGCGAGCTTTCGCGATTTGAGAAAACGCGGAAACGCTCCCAATGCGGAATGTCGTTTCCGGTCAATCGTGCTCGCGCAGGCGGCGGGCGCAATGCAGGGCGGCGGCGCGCAGATGCTTCTCGACCATGTTGCGCGAGATGCCCATCCGCCGTGCAATCTCATCCTGCGGAAGCTCGTCGAAACGCCGCAGGACGAAGCACTCGCGGCAACGCGGCGGCAATTCCTCGACAGCCCGCGAAAGGATTGCCAGGCGCTCCCGCCAGATCAATGCGCTTTCGGCATCGGCGGAACCATCGACCAGCTCGATCTCGCCCAACGGCTCGCAAGCCTGGCGCCCGCGCCGGCGCTGGTGATCGACGACGAGATTGGCGAGAATCCGATAAAGAAAGGCGCGCGGGCTGACGATCGACTGCGTCCGGGCGTTGGCATAGCGCAGGCAGGCTTCCTGCACGAGATCGTCCGCCACATGCTCGCCGCCGAGCTTGCGGCGCGCGAAGCGCAGAAGCTCGCCGTAGCAGGCCTCGATCAGCCGGGACGCGGGCGTGGAAGCGGCCGAACTCATGAATCCCGATTGCACGATCAACAGCACGAGTGATGTGCCGCTGCATAGGGCATCAAAATTAAACCTGCAATATCAATGTTTTATATCGATTCTAGACTACTGACGGCGATGGCAGGCGACGCTCCCGCCCGAAACGGGCGATCATCCGCACCGTCGCGATGACGGCGATCGCGGAAATCGCGGTAGCGATGGCGAACAGCCAGCCATAGCCCAGCGCGTCCGCCAGTCTGCCCGCCAGCATCGAGCCGGCGAGATAGACCAGGAGCTGCGCGCAGGAGAGGATGGTGAAATCGGTGCCTGGCTGCTCGGAGGTCGTCACCGACATGAACAGCGAATAAAGCGCGACGATCTCCATATAGCGGATCAGCGTCTGGAAACCGGCGGCGCCGAAGAGCGGCCAGGCTCCAACGACGACGCCGAGCGCATGCGCCGTGAACAGCAGGAAGCACAGCGTCCGCATGCCGCCGAGCAAAGCGAGCACGACAGAGAGCCCGTGTCGCTTGACCATCCAGGCTGCCAGAGCCGAGCCGGCGAGCCCCGCCGTCGTCGCCGAAAGCCCGGAGAGATAGCCGATCTGGTCGAGCGGAATGCCGGCATCGACGAGATAGGCCCCCTCCATCGCCTTCACCAGCCCTTCGCTCGCGCGGTAGATCAGCGCGATCCAGAGGATCTGGCGCGCCTCGGGGCGTTTCAGGAAAGCGCGGATCGACGGTCGCGCGACGGCCTGCCCGGCCACGGGATCGTCCTCGCGCATCATCGCCGCGGCGACGAGCGGCAAGAGCGAGACCGCCGCGATGGTCACGAGCATCCCGGTCCAGCCGACATGGTGGTAGAGCACCAGCCCCAGCGTACCGCCGATCACCACCCCGAAGGCGACCGAGCCGCCCTGGATGGCGTTGCCGATCGGCCGATCCTCCTCCGGCAGATATTTTGCCGCATAACCATCCGTCGCGATATCCTGCGTCGAGATCAGCACGGAGGCGACGAAGCCGATCGCGACGATAGCGCCGACCTGCGTGGGCCCCGCCGCGATCAGGGCCAGGATGGCGAGGATCGTCAGGCTTTGCGTGATGAAGACCCAGCCGGCCCGATGCGCCCGCGCGAAGGGGCGGATGCGGTCGATCCAGGGCGCCCAGAGGAACTTGATCACCAGCGGCAGCAGCAGGATGCTCATGGAGCCGATGGCGGTGCGCGAGACGCCGAGCTCGCGCATGATCGGCGGCAGCGCCGCGACGAAGAGATAGGATGGGATCGCCTGCGCCAGATAAAGCCCGCCGAGCACGGCGAAGAGGCGATAGCGGCCGCCCCTCGGCGCCGCGCCGCTCTCCGCTGCCGCCGTTCCCGACCCCGCCGCGCTCATGTCGCCCTCGCCTGTTCCAGCAAGAAGGCGCGGCCGACCGCTTCGTCGCGCTCGGCGACGATCGGAAAGGGCCAGAGACGGCGGAAAATCTCGGCCGTCTTCTCCTCCGCATCCGGCCTGACGATCGCGCAGGCCCGGCAATAGCGCCCGACCCGCTCGCGCGTCGCCTTGAACCAGAGCGCCTGCTCGCGCTCGCCGGCCTGCGAGAGTGCCCGCCCGCCGCCGAAGATCGTCAGCAGCGTATAGGGCTCCTCGCGCTGGCCGATCTGGTGGAGCGCGTCGAGATAGGCGCGCTCGTCCCGCGCGTCATAGGGCGGCATGAAGCGCAGCGTCACCACCGCATCGGCGTCGATATCGAGGCTGACCATCGGCGCGCAGCCTCAGAAAGTCTTGCGGAAGCCGAGCGTGACGGTCCGGCCCCAGCTATAATTCGCCAGATTGCGGACCGAGGTCGCGGTCGGGTTCTGGTAGTTCCGGTCGAACAGGTTGTTCACCGCGACATAGGCCTCGCCCTCCCAGATCGGGGCGGTGAGTGCGGCATTCATCGTCGCCGCGCCCTTCAGCTTGTAGCGCGTGCCGCGCAGGTCGATGGCGACGTCGCGGTCCGAGAAGGCCTCGCCCTCGACCCTGAGCTGCATGCCGTTCACGAAGCGATAGCTGCCATAGAGCATGCCGCGCCAGGGCGAGCCGATGCGGTTGTTCGGCAGGTTGCTGTCGAGCTTGCCGTCGCCATTGGTGTCGTAGCGACCCTCGCGATAGGAGATCACCGTGCCCATCGTGAAGGCATCGGTGACGGTGACGTCGCCGGTCGCCTCGACGCCCCAGATCCGCTCCTTCTGCTGCGACATGGTGTTGGTGACGGAATCGAAGGTGACGCCGTCGTCGGAGGTGCTGATGAAGCCGGTCAACGAGCCCTTGAAGCGCTCATAGCTGCCGCGAATGCCGAGTTCGTAATTGTTCACGATCTGCGCCTTGGGCGCGATCGCGGCATAGCTGATCGTCTGCCGGCTGGCGGGCAGGCAGTTCGGCGCCTGCAACGGGCAGGCATAGAGCGTCGAGACGCCGGCGCGCCGCGTGAAGGCGCCGACATCGGGCAGCGCGAAGCCCTGCGAGAAGCCGCCGAAGATCTCGCTGGTCTCCGAGAGCTTGATCGTCGCGCCGATATTGGCGGTGAGCGCCGAATAGTCGAAATCGCCGCCGGTCACCTTGAGCGCCGGCAGGACGAAGGCCTGGTAGCCCTGCGCATTATTGGCGGCGACGGCGGCATAGGCGGCCGGGCGCGTATAGTCGCTGACCGAGAGCGAAAAATGCTCGTAGCGCAGGCCGCCGCGCAGCACGATACGCTCGCCGACCGGGATCTGGAGCTGGCCGAAGCCCGCCGCGGTCGTCTGCTTCAGCGGGGTGAAGACATCCTGCCCGCTGGTCAGCGTCTGCCAGGTCTTCTCCTGGATGAGGTCCCCGCCCCAGGTGAATTTCGCGCCTGGCAGGAGTCGGTCGAGCGGCGTGTCGATGGTGACGTTCACACCGCCGCGCTGCGAATGGAGCGTCGTCTGGTTGTCCGGGCTCGTCGGCGAGAGCGGGTTGAAGGAATAGTAGACCTGGGTGTTGTACGGATACGAGAAGGTCGAGAAATTGAAGCGCTTCTTGATGTCGTTGTAGTAGCCGAGCACGCTGAGCTTGCCGAGCGCGAAATCATCGTCGCTATAGCGCAGCGAGACGGTCTTCGTATCCTCCAGCACGCTCTGGCCGGTATAGGGCTTGGTCAGGTCCGGCCGCGCGAAGGGCGGGGCGTAGTTCGTCAGATATTTCGGGTCCTGGTCGAAGCCGATCCAGGAGGCGTTGAGTTCGACACGCTTGCCCCCGGCGAAGTCGTAGCCGAGCTTGGCGAGCAGGTTGCCGGCCTTGTAGCGATCGCCACCGCCCTGCCCGAGCAGCCCGTCCGAGGGCAGTTCCCGCCCGGCGCCGTCATAGGTCCGGCCCGCCCCGCGGATCTGGCCTGAGAACAGGTAATCCACCCCTTCCGGCACCTTGCCCGAGACCGTCACCGAGGCTTCCGGCGCCAGCGAGCGGCCGATGTTCTGGGTGAAGGCGCGGATCGCCGTGTTGACCGTCACCCGCGGCTTGCCCTCGACCGCCTTCCTGGTGATGAAGTTCACCGTGCCTCCGGTCGCCCCCGCGCCATAGAGGCTGGAGGCGCCGGCGACGACCTCGATGCGCTCGACCGTGTTGAGATCGATCAGCGAGAGGATGCGCGAGACGTCGCGCAGCGGCGTGTTCATCGGCACGCCGTCGATCATCACCAGCAGATCGCGGCCGCGATAGTTCTCCGAGGCGCTGGAGACCGTCTGCGTCGACATCGAATAGCCCGGCACCAGCTTGCCGAGCACAGCGGCGGCGTTCGGGCTGAACTGAAGCTGCTCCTCGATCGCCTTGCGCTCGATCACCTGGATCGATTGCGGGGTCTCGGCCGTGCTGCGCTCGGCACGGGCAGCCGTCACCGTGATGGTGTCGAGATCGATCGTGGCCGGCGGGGGCGCCTGCTGCGCGAAAGCGGGCGATGCGACACAGAGCGCCAGAAGGCTGCTGGCAAGGGGAGCGAACTTGAACATCTCGGCACCTGTCGGTGAAGGTTCTCGGATCTGCGCCGCCGGGCAGCGCCATGAATCCGAAGTTGATCTAGTCTTTTACGTGAACTCTGCCGGCTGTTTAGAAATAGAATAAACTGTGAAATCGCATCTTTATCACCGTCCATTCCGCGTAAGCGTGCAGCGATTGATCGAATGCTCTATCTTCCGCTACAGGATTTAATCTTGGACCTGTGCGAACGCCGTATAGGACGGAAGCGAACTGAAGCATCGAAGACGATGGATGTAGTCGCCACGACACAGCCCGAAGCCGCGGATGCCGGCGCCGGCGATGCCTTTTCACCGTTCTGGCTGATGTCGGACGGCATCGCCGAGGCAGAGGCGCGCGCGATCGCGCACAAGATTCTGGGGCGCGTTCTCGGGCGCCGCGATCTCCGCACCGAGCCGGCGCTGCCTTTCGGCGCGCGCTGCGTCCTGACCACCCGGCCGGATATCGGCCTGATGTCCTGTTTCGAGCCGGCGGCCCGCTGGCTTTGGCCCGTCGCAGGCGCTGTCGATCTACCGCGCTATGTGCTGGTCAGGCCGGCCGATGGCCGGGCCGTGATCGAGCAGGGCGAGCGCCGGCTGTCATTGCGTGCCCGCGAAGCGGCCATTCTCGACCTCGCCTGCGAGACGCGCTTCCGCCTGCCGCAGCTCGGGCGGATCGACCTCATCGCCCTCGACGCCGGGCGGTTGCCCGCCTTGACCTCGGCCGATGCGGCCGCGTTGATGCGACCGATTCCGCGCGGCAATCGCGGCCTGCAGGTTCTCGCGCATTACGGTGCGCTGCTGCTGCGCGGGTTGTTCCCGCTGAACTCGGCCGCGCTCCGGGATCTCGCGATCGGGCATGTCCATGACCTGGTCGACGTCATGATGACGGATCGCAGCCCGCCCGGCACGCCCGCCACGGCGGACAAGCGGGCGGGACGGCTGATGGCGATCAAGGCGGATATCGAGGTCAGGCTGGAACGGCGCGACCTGAGCCTCGAGATGATCGCGGGACTTCACGGCGTGACGCCCCGCGCCATCCAGAAGTCCTTCGAAGCCGAAGGCAGGGCCTTCTCGGAATATGTTCTCGAACGCAGGCTGGAGCGCGCCTGGCTCAGGCTGGTCGCGGCGGACGAAGCCCGGCTCTCGATCAGCGGCGTCGCCTTCGAGGTCGGCTTCGGCGACCTGTCCTATTTCAACCGCAGCTTCCGCAAACGCTTCGGCTGCTCGCCATCGCAGGCGAAGGCTGGTGCGGCGCAGAGCGAGGTTCCGTAGCGACGGCGCCAACGAGCGATGGCCCCAGTGGTCATCGCGGACTTGACCGCGATCCATACCGGAGCGCTGCCGAAACGAGGCGCGAGCACGCCGTTGGGCGGCCTGCTCCCATCTTGTCTCTCTCACATTTTGAATCCCGAGCGAATATCGAGCGAGCCCGCTTCCTTTCGTCATGAGCAAAATCTGTCGACATCAAGAAACCGTGGAACGAATGCTTCATTCGATTGTATTTAGAGCAATTACAAACAAGAGAATTGCTTTGCGGAACTGTGACCGCCTGTGTTAGCGCGGGGCCGTCTTCACTGATGGATCCCCTCCCATGGCCGCTTCCCGCTGGTTCCGCCGCCTGACTTCGGCGCTCACGCTCGGCATGGCGCTCCTCGGTGCCGCCACGGCCTGGGCGGAGACCATCGAGGTCACCGATCTCGCCGGCCGCGTCGTCAAGGTGACGCGCGACCCGCAGAAGATCGTCCTCAGCGAAGGCCGCCAGCTCTACACGTTGGCGATGCTCGACCGCGACGATCCGTTCAAGCGCGTCGTCGGCTGGGGCAACGACCTGATCGCCAACGATCCGGGCGCCTGGGCGAAATATCTGGCCAAGTTCCCCAAGGCCAAGGACGTGGCCGATATGGGCAACCCCTACGCGTCCGATGTCAGCATGGAGAAGATCGCCGCGCTCGGCACCGAGGTCTACATCCTCGACCTCTCCAACTATTTCAAGGCGCAGGAGACTGGCCTGCTCGGCAAGCTCGAGAAGGCCGGCATCGCGACGATCTTCGTCGATTTCCGCCAGGACCCGACCCAGAACGTGCTGCCGAGCGTCCAGCTGCTGGGCCGCGTGCTCGGCCGCGAGAAGGAGGCGAACGCCTTCTCCGACTACTTCCTGCAGCAGACCCGGCGCATCTATGCCCGCGTCGGCGCTGTTCCCGACAAGAAGAAGCCGCTGGTCTTCATCGAGCGCGCCGCCGGCCTGCTGCCCTGCTGCGCCACCTTCGGCGCCCTCAATTTCGGCCGCTTCATCGAGGAGGCCGGCGGGCGCAACTGGGGCAGCCAGTTCTTCACCGGCTTCCAGGGCGATGCGGCGCAGGAGAAGGTCCTTTCGGACAACCCCGACATCTACTTCCTGACCGGCGCCAACTGGTACGGCAGCAATCCGGGCAGCAGCGCCGTCAGCCTCGGCTATGACGCCACGCCCGAGAAGGTCCAGAAGGAGATCTCGGCCCTGATGAACCGGCCGGGCTTCCAGCAGCTCAAGGCCGTGCAGGGCAAGAAGGTGATGGCCTTCTACCACCAGTTCTACGATGCGCCCTATTACTTCGTCGCCGAGCTCGCCATGGCGAAGGAATTCTATCCCGATCTGTTCAAGGACGTCGATCCGGAAGCGGTGTTCAAGGAGTTCCACGAGAAATTCCTGCCGATCTCCTATTCCGGCCTGTTCTGGGCGAAGCTGCAGTGAAGAGGTAAGCGGCGATGGCCGCCGTCATGCCCGCCACAGTGCCTGCCGCCGCGGATTATCGCAGGCGCAATGCGCGCCGCCTGCAGCTCGTCCTGTTCGGGTTGCTGGCGCTGACCTTCGCGCTGGCGCTCGACGTCTCGATCGGCCCGGGCAATCTGCCGCTCGCCGACGTGCTGCGGACATTGCTCGACCCGCAATCGGCGACGCCACGCCTCTCCGTCATCGTCTGGGATCTGCGCCTGCCGATCGCGCTGATGGCGCTCGCCGTCGGCGCCATGCTGGGCCTGAGCGGTGCCGGCATGCAGACGATCCTCTCCAACCCGCTGGCAGACCCGTTCACGCTCGGCGTCTCCGCAGCCGCCACCGTCGGCGCCTCCGTCGCGATCGTCTTCGGCTGGAGCGTTGTGCCGGGCGCCGGCCCCTTCATCGTGACGGCGAACGCCTTCGTCTTCGCGCTCGGGGCCTCGCTGATCCTGTTCTTCATGACCAAGCTGCGCGGCGTCAGCGCCGAGACCATGATCCTGGTCGGCATCGCCCTGCTCTTCACCTGCAACGCCATCACCGCCCTGCTGCAATATCGCTCGAACGAGGTGCAGCTCACCCAGATCGTGTTCTGGTCCCTGGGCAGCCTCGCCCGCGCGACCTGGACCAAGGTCGGCGTCGCCGCGCTGCTGATCGCGCTCGCCCTGCCTTTTTTCCTGATGCGCGGCTGGGCGCTGACCGCGCTCCGGCTCGGCGACGAGCGAGCCGAGAGCCTCGGCATCCGCGTCGACCGCCTGCGCCTGGAAATCCTGATCGCGACCTCGCTGCTCGCGGCGGTTTCCGTCTCCTTCGTCGGCGGCATCGGCTTCATCGGGCTCGTCGGCCCTCACATCGCCCGGCTCCTGGTCGGCGAGGATCAGCGCTTCTTCCTGCCGGTCGCGACGCTGGCGAGCGCCACCCTGCTTTCGCTCGCATCCAGCCTCTCGAAGGCGATCACGCCCGGCGTCATCTACCCGATCGGCATCATCACGGCGCTGATCGGCGTGCCCTTCTTCTTCAGCCTGGTCATGTCGATCCGCAGCAGGGGAGCCTGAGCATGGCGCTTGCGATCCGCGATCTCTCCTTCCGGTACGGCGCCGCCCCGGTGCTGGAGCGGCTCTCCACAGGCGCATTGCCGCGCGGCGAGTTCACGGCGCTGGTCGGCCCCAACGGAGCCGGCAAGTCGACGCTGTTCCGCTGCGCCGCCGGGCTGCTCAAGCCCCAGCTCGGTTCCGCCACCCTCGACGGCGCCGATCTCGCCCCCCTGACGAGTCGTGAGCGGGCGCGCAAGATCTTCTACCTGTCGCAGGATACGCAGGCGCGCGTCGCGCTTTCGGTCTTCGACATCATCCTGCTCGCCCGCAAGAGCCTGCATCGCGGCTTCGCGCTGGCGGCCTCCGCGGACGACATGCGCGCGGTCGAGGCGGTGATCGCCGAGCTGGGCTTGGGCCCCTTCGCCTCGCGCGACATCGGCACGCTCTCCGGCGGCCAGCGCCAGCTCGCCGCCATCGGCCAGGCACTGGTGCGCGAGCCCGACGTGCTGCTGCTCGACGAGCCGACCAGCGCGCTCGACGTGCGCCGCCAGCTCGACGTGATGGCGACGATCCGCGAGGCGACGCGCCGGCGCCATATCGTCACGATCACCGCCATCCACGACCTCTCGCTGGCGGCGCGCTTCGCCGACCGGGTGCTGGTCATGAATGAGGGGCGCATCGCACAGGCCGGCCCCCCGGCCGAGGTGCTTGCCCACTCCGCCGTTTCCGAGACATATGCGGTCGGCGTGCATCTCGAACGCTCGGCACGCGGCACGCTTCTGGTCGAGCCCTATATCCAGGTCGATTGAGCCATGTCAGCCCCCACCCCCCAGGACAATTTCTCCCTCAAGGAAGAGATCCGGGCCTATTGGTCGGCGCGGGCCGAGAGCTTCGACCTCTCCTACGGCCATGCGATCAAGTCAAACCGTGAGCTTGCCGCCTTCCAGCGGCTGATCCGCGACTCCTTCGGACCCGCGCCGCTCGACGTGCTCGATCTCGCCTGCGGCACCGGCGAGATCACGCGCGCCTTGCTGTCGCTCGGCCACCGCGTCACGGCGCTCGACTTCTCCGAGGCGATGATCGCGCGCGCCCGCGCCAAGCACGGCAATGCCGCGCGCATCCTGCTCGGCGACGCCGAAAGGCTACTCGACGACGATGCGAGCTATGATGCGCTGATCACGCGCCATCTCGTCTGGACGCTGACCGATCCCGAGGCCGCCTTCGCCGAATGGTTTCGCGTGCTGAAGCCCGGCGGCCGGCTCCTGGTCATCGACGGCGACTGGGTCAACCGCACCCGCTGGCAGGCTCTCGTCAACCGCTTCGGCACCTGGCTGCGCGAGCGTCGCGGCGCGGCCGTGCACCAAATCGACGCCGACACTCACGCCTCGATCACCAGCCGCTTCTATTTCAGGGACGGACTCGGACGGGAGCGTCTCGAAGCCATGCTGACGGCCGCCGGCTTCACCGGGATCACGCCGGCCGACTACCATCAGGTCGTGCGCGAGCAGCAGCGGGCAGCCCCGCTGCACGACGCGATCCGCCTCGCCTCCTCGACCCGCTTCGCGCTGGTCGCACGCAAGCCCGGCGGCGCGGCGCGGTAACGGCCACCGGTCCGCGCCGCGCATAAACAAGTCGGACCTCGCAACAGGGTGGGGTTTGCTCTATCGGTTTAAATGTTTCGCAATGGCGCCGCCCCCATAAATGGGGCGAATCTCGCTGCCTGATCCAGAGTCGCCCGTGCCGCTGGACTACCATTCGCTGCTGACGGCCTTCACCCTTTCCGGCTGCGGATTGGCGGCCGCGTTCCTCGCAAGCTGGCTCGTCTCGCAAAAGGAACGCTTCCTGATGGCCTGGACCATCGGCGTCTCGCTGATGGCGCTCGGCGTACTGGTCTATGGCGCCTATGGAAAGACGATGTCCCCGGCGCTCGGCGCCACCGGCTATACGATCCTGCTGATCGGCCTTGCCTTCGTCTTCGGCGCCGGCCGCGAGTTCCGCACCGCAATTCTGCCCTGGCGCGGCATGGTCGTGATGGCGGTCTCCTCCTCCGTCACCATGGCCGTTCCCATGCTCGCCGGCTACAACGGCATCGCGATCCTCATGCTCAATGTCGCGGCGACGATCATCCTGCTCGTCACCGCCTGGGATTACTGGCTCGGCCGCGCGGAAGCCCGGCTGATGATCGCGCTGCTCACCGCCCTCTATGTCCTGACCGGGCTGTCTTTCGTTCCCTGCGCCGTCCTCCTGCTGCAGGACGGCCAATGGGTTCTGCCGCAAATTCCGGCGAACTGGGCCGAAGACCTCAATATCGGCATCTGCCTGACCACGCTTGCCGGCATCGGTGCCCTCTCGCTCGCGCTCAACCAGGCGCGGCTGGCGCGTGGCCACAAGCGCGACGCGGAAACCGACCCCCTTACCGGCCTGCTCAACCGGCGCGCGTTGCTCGCTCGCCTGGCAGGCGAGATCAAGGGACCGGCCGCGCTGGTCGTCCTCGACGTCGACCGTTTCAAGATGATCAACGACGCCCATGGCCACCTCGCCGGTGACGACGTCCTGCGCGCCTTCGGCGAAATCCTGACCCTCTCTGCGCGCCCGCAGGATCTGGCCGCACGGCTCGGCGGCGAGGAATTCGCGCTACTCATGCCCGGCACCTCGCTCGTCTCCGCCGCCATTCTCGCCGAAGGCATCCGCACGCGCCTCGCCAAGCGCGATTTCACCGGGAGCGCCGGCGCGTTCGACTGCACCGTCAGCGCGGGCGTCGCCCATACCGAAGACAGCGTCATCGACTTCGACGCCTTGCTGCACGACGCCGACAAGGCGCTCTACGCGGCAAAGCGCAATGGCCGCGACCAGGTCGCGATCAGCTCGGACGAAGCGGAGTTCCTGGCCCAGATCCGGCCACTGCCGGACGGCCAGCGCGGCTCCGCCGACATCGTCAAGCTCAGGACGGGCTGAGACGCCGCCGCAGCGACCTTCTCCCCCACAGCCCGCGCCGGCCCCACCCGGTACAGGCCGCGAGCCCGGTTCTGGCGCTCGCGAGCGGCGGCGGCAGACACGAAGCCGGGCCTGTCCGCCTCAGCTCGAGCCGAAAGACGGCGATGGGAGCCGCGACCAGCAGCTCCAGGAACGGTCTGTCCGTTCGTCAGGCGGCCTGGGACTGCTCCTGCGGCGCCAGATAGGCATTCTCGAAGGTCGTCATCACATGCGCGACCATGTCACGGGCAATGTGGAGCTGATCGTCCTGGAAGGCGATCGGCCGCGGCGAGTTGAGCACGATCTCGTAGCTCGGGAAGTAGTCGACGAAATCGTGGCGCCGGAACAGCTCCTCCGCCACCGCCCGCAGCACCGATTTCGAGGCGCTGTTGGCGACGATGACGTCGGCGTCCTTGAAGGTCGCGCCGAACGGCACCGGCGAAACCGTGACGACGAAGCGCATCTCCGGATGGCAATGCTCGCGGATCAGCCCGATGATCTCCTCCATGTCGGCGAGCGTCGCGTCGTAGCCGTAGTCCACGAAGCGGAAGCGCTCCGGCATCCGTTGCAGCCAGCTCGGCCCGGGATGCGCATTCATGGCGATGCCGGTTTCGGCGTCGAGCCAGGTCTCGGTCAGGCCGAGCGTGAAGAAGCAGACGCGCGCCTGCTTGATCTGGGCGGTCGCCGCGGCGAGGCGCTTGCGGTTGGCAAAGGCGTTCTCGCGATCGAGCAATCGCAACCCGCTGGCTTGCGGATCGAACCATTGCCCGGGCGCGAGCTCGATCAGCCCATCGTCCGGATAGCTTTCCCCGAGCAGGCTGCGCTTGAGCTCGTGTGTCATCGAGCGCACCGAATACTTGTTCAGCGCGCCCCGGCTGAGCTGGCCACGGTCGGCACCGCCGCCACGGCCGCTTTCCTCGTTCCAGCTCTCGAAATGCTCGGCCGGCACCCCGTGACCGTTGAGCAGCAGCTGCAGGCCGCGCATCATCAGGATGTTCTCGACCTCGCGCGCAAAGCACGAACCCATGGTGAAGATCGGCCAGGAGGGGTCGATCTTGAATTTCGGCTTGTGCTCGATGGCGAGGTAGGCGCCCGTGGTCAGGCGCTCCTTGGCCATCTTTTCCGGTTTGCCCGAAATCCAGCCGCGCACGGGGTTGCCGCGCATGATCGAAAGCGCCGTGCCTGCATCATATTCGATCTTCATGATCGTCTCCTGACTGGTGAGAACGCGTAGGCTTGCAGTCTTGGCTCTCCCGGCCTGCGGACCTGCGAGGCGGGCCGGCCGTGATCCCGCCCGGCCCTCACATCCGGTGGGGAATACCGTTCCGGTCGAGGAAATTGCGCATCCGGTCGTAGGATCCGGCATAGCTCTTCGCCAGGCCGTTCAGCGCCGCCTCCTGATAGACCGCGCGCCAGCCGCCCTCGGCCAGGGCCGCCTCCGGCACGACCGGGATCTTCAGCGTCTCGGCCAGCTCCTGGCTGCGCGTGTCATAGGCGACGAGCACGCCGGGCACGCCATGCGCGACGGCCGGCAGCACGCCGTGGACGCGGTAGCCGACAGCAAGGTCCTGCGAGCGGGCGAAGGCGTCGTAATGCTCGACATCGAAGAAGGAGAACAGCTGCTTCTCGTAAATCCGGCGCATTGGGGCGTCGTCCGGCCCGCTCCACCAGCCGGTCTTGACGAATTCGGCAACCGCCTTCTCCTTGGCCGCGACGTCGCGCAGGAAGAACGCCTTCTCCTCCTGCTCGCCATGCGAGGACATGACCATCTCGCTCTGGTCGTCGACCTTGAGGAGGGCGGCCTTCTGGTTGCGCAGATAGGCTTCCGGATCGGCGGTGTAGCTCTTGTCGGACTCGCGGCGCAGGCTGAACGCGACCTTGCGGATATCGCGCTGGTCGGGAACGCGGATCTGGAGCTCGCGGTTGCGGGTGCGGAAGATTGAGGGACACCCCACGACCTCGACATTGCGGATGCCGTTCTGCCTGAGGGTCTCGGCACTGAAGGCACCGCGCACGCCGATCGCTGCCGAGCGCTCGGCCACGATCGACCAGAAGCGCTTCGAAGCTTCGGGGAGCTCGATCCTGCGGTTCTGGCTCGCCTGAGCGCCGACGCCGATGGCGTAGACCGGCAGCTTCACCTTCTCCAGCACCTCGACGGCGCGGAACCATTCCATGCTCTCATGGATGAAGTTCGAGCCGCGCACGAAGATGAAATCGAACTCGTTGGCATAGCGCGCGATGTCGGCCTCGGTCGGCGCCATGATCTTCATCGGCTCCAGATGCGCATAGCGCAGGAGCTTCAGCGTCGAATCATAGACGATCATGTCGCCGATGTTGAAATAGTCGCTGAGCAGCTTCTCCATCGGCGCGCGGTACCAACGCACCTTGTCGTGGTCATAGACCTCGCCGGCCGGATAGATCACCAGCGCGCGCAGCTTGGTCTCGGTCGGTATCGGACGCAGATTCGAGCCGGGCGCGAGCGTGCCCGTCGCCGCATCGACTACCGCGATCGAGCGGAGGCGGCCCTCAGGCAGACGCGGCAGCGGAATCGCCAACTCGGCGACCGGCGCGTGGCCGGTCACGATCGCGCCGGGCTGGATCGTCGCGTAATCCTGCCCGTCGAGCATCAGCTTGAGCGCCGGCCAGCTCCCATCCGGCCGGCGGCCGACGGAGACGACGACCTCGCTCGTGGTCGCGCGCAGGATCTTGATGGCGTTCTCCAGCGAAACGGCGGAGACAGGCGAGAGCACGGGCGCGTTCATGGGCCCTCCTTGACGAAACGAAGTTTCAGGCGAACCAGATCGCGGTCGGGGCCGAGCTTGCAGCCGGTGACGTGCATCCGCGTCATGAACAGATAGGCGGTGTCGCCCGTCGTCTGGAAATTCCGCGAGCGCGATTGCGGGTCGGCGATGGCGCCATAACCGTAGCGCAGCCGGTCGCTGCAATCCTTGCTCCACATCGTCGGGTGCACGAGCAGCGTCTGCAGCGGCGACCAGTGGATCAGATCGTCGGACCAGCTATAGGCGACGCGGCCACCCGCAATGTTCTGGCGCGGATCCGGGCCGAGATGGAAGAGAGAGAGCCATGTCCCGCTCGCCTCATGCCGGGTGACGGAGCCGACCGTGGTCGGCAGCTCCTTGAGCGGCTGGCACGGCCGCGCCCGGCTCAGATCGTCGCGGTAGGGGTCGACTGCCGGAATCGTGAAGTCCTGCCCGTCAAAGGCGCGCCACGTCGTCGGATCCTTGATGTCCGTGGACCGGAACAGGCAGACGCCGCTCTTCTGGCCCTCGCCGCCGGTGGTCGCGATCAGCGCATACCAGGCGCCATCCTTCTCGACGATGTTCGAGGGGTTGAAGAAACCGCGATGCCGGCCCTGGTCGACATCCTGCCTGTAGGGGGGGGCCGCCACGAGAGGGCGCGGCTCGTCGGTCTTGAAGCTGCGCCCGCCATCATCAGACCGGGCGGCGGTGACGACGTTGTACCAGCAGCTCATCGCCTCCTTGAAGCGACAGGCCCCGG
Organism: Allobosea spartocytisi; assembly: GCF_014764685.1. NCBI lineage: Bacteria > Pseudomonadati > Pseudomonadota > Alphaproteobacteria > Hyphomicrobiales > Alloboseaceae > Allobosea > Allobosea spartocytisi. The sequence goes on along the minus strand of NZ_JACXWY010000009.1, from coordinate 169,815 downwards.
GATGCTTGTCGGCATGGTATTCGGCATGGATCAGCGCCTGGACATGGCGTCCGTCGTCGGTCCAGGTCGCGGCGATCCAGCTCTTGTCGCTGAACTGGCTGGGATCGGCGCTGTTCTTCGCCTCGAAGGAGACGGCGCAGCTCTTGCGGATCGAGGACAGGTCGGCCCCAATCAACGGGCGGCTGCGGTAATGGCTGGCGAAGGCGACGACCTCGCCCTTGTCGTCGCGGAAGGCACGCAGAGGCGCGTCCGGCAGATCCCATTCCTCGCAACGCTGGCGCGCCCAGGAGACGACCGTCTCCTCCTTCGCGTCGGGCGCGACCTCGAGCCGATAGGCAGGCGTCTGCGCCTCTGCGGCCAGAGGCGCCACCAGCAGCAGGAAAGCCGCCGACAGCGCGAGATGCGCGATGCGGGCGCCCCTCATGCCACCTTCCGCTGCGGCTCGGCCGCACGCGGCACCATCTTGTTGTCGACGCGGTTCTCGACGAGGAAGTCGCGCATCTGCCCGTAGACCTGGGCGTAAGCCGCGTTGAAGCGGTCGAAGCGGGACTGGTCCCAATACTCCTCCAGCCGGAAGTCACGGCCGGAGAAGACGTCCACGCTCGGGATCTTGAAGGTATCGGCGAACTCGACGGTGCGGCTGTCATAGGTGAAGTAGATCGACGGCGTGCCATTGGCGAGCGCCATCAGATTGCCGTGCAGCCGGTAGCCGAGCACGAGGTCGAGCCCGCGCACCAGTCGCTCATATTCCGCGACCACGTCGGAATAGAACATGCGGTTCCGATAAAGGCCCTCGACCTGCTCATCGAGATACCAGCTTGTCGCCCAGGCATTGTCCTTGAGCGCCGCCATGGCCGCGGCCTTCTGCTCAGGCGTGCCCAGCGCGAGCTTCTTCTCCTCGGCCTCGCCCTGCGACATCAGCGTGACCTCGAAGCGATCCGCCATCGCCTTCACCAGATCGCGGTGGAAGGTGAGATAGCGCTGGATGTCCTGCGCATAGGTCTTGGAAACCTCGCGCCGCAGCGTGACGCCAGCGGTCTTGACCTGGTCGAGCGGCGGCAAGCGGATCGCGAGACCGGGATTGTTGTTCCGGAACGCGGTCGGGCAGCCGATGATGCGGACATTGCGGATGCCGAGATCGTTCAGAACCTCGGCCGAATAGGTCCCGCGCACGCCGAGCGAAGCGGTCGAATCCGCGATCAGCTTGAGGACCGTCTTGGTATCCTCGCTCAGCTCCAGCTTGCCGCTGACCGGCGCCTGCGCGCCGATGCCGAAGGCGATGACCGGGATCTTCAGCCGGCGCAGCACGGCCGGGGCCTGTGCCCAGTCCATCTCCGCATGGACATAGTTCGAGCCGCGCAGGAAGACGTAGTCGTATTCGGCATTGAGCCGGTCGATCATCGCCGGGTCGACATGGTCGATCGGCAAGGTGTCGAGCGTCTCGAAATTGAGCAGCTTCAGCGAGGAATCGAAGACGAAGGCGTCGCCAATATTGTGATAGTGATCGATGTGGCTGGCGAGATTGGCATAATCGTACCAGCGCACATTGTCATGGTCGTAGACCTCCCCGGAGGGGCTGATGACGAGGATGCGGGCCATGGACAGGTCTCCCCTTTTGTCTCGTTATGGTTTCAGGCGATCATCGCCGCGGGGTCTTGCCGCGCCTGCGCGGGGCGGCTGCGTTCGGTGATGAGGCGGCGATAGAGATCGAGATGCGTCTGTGCGCATTCGCGATGGCTCATCGGCCGGGTGATGCCGCCGCGCAGGCGTTCCCAGAGCCCCGGCTCGGTCAGGGCGCGGACCATGCAGTCGACGAGATCCTCGGGGCTGCCAGCGCGGAAATGCAGGCCGTCGACCTCGTCGGTGATCTTCTCGGCCATGCCGCCGAGCGCGCTCGCCAGGATCGGGCGACCGTGGAAGAACGCCTCCTGGATCACGATCGGCGAGTTCTCCCACCAGACCGAGGGCATCACCACCCAGTCGACCGAGCGCATCAGGTTCGGCATCTCGTGGTTCTGGAAGGCGCCGCAGAAGCGCACGCGCCGGCCGGCGCTCTCGACCAGCTTGGCGAACTTGTCCTGATAGGCCTGCGGCTGGCGCTCCAGATTGCCGCCATAGACCAGCAGCATCGCATCCTCGCCCCAGACGGAATCGGGAATGCGCGTCACCGCGTCGATCAGCACGTCGGCGCCCTTATAGGGCGTGAGCTGGCCGAAATAGGCGAAGCGCGAGCGCCGCTCCTTGCCTTCGGGCAGGGGCCGCGGCGGGGCGGTGCTGGCCACGTCGATGCCGTTCTCGATCACCGAGAAGCGCTCCTCCGCCAGTCCCCAGCCGACATAGCGGTCGACGAGGAAGCGACTCGGCGAGACGAAATGGTCAGCCAGCCCCAGCATGCCCTTGATGAAGGTCTCGCGCGCCAGGAAGCGGGCCGGCGAGATGTCGGGAAAGCAGGCGTTGCAGTCGGTCGGCGAGGCCCGGTAGCAGAGCTTGAAGGCGCCGGTCTTCACCATCTGGCCGTGATGGTGGCAGATCGAGAGATATTCGTGGAAGGTGACCACGATCAGCGCATCGGGCAGCGCGTCGCGCACCGCGAACAGGCATTCGAGCCCGAGCCCGATGAAGTGGTGGAAATGCACCACATCCGGCTTCAGATCGTGCAGCACGCGGACGAAGTCGCGTTCGATCTCCTCCGTGGCGCGGTTGGAGATCAGGAAGTGATCGTAATCCTCGGCGTAGTAGAGCAATTCCCCGCCGCGCTGGCGCAGGCTCATCAGCGCCGTGCCGGCATGGCGTGGCGTCGGCGCGCCGACACGGGCGAGATAGTGGGAATCGATGCCCTCGCCCGCCTGCAGCCCCTTGTGCAGGTTGTAGGACGCCACCTCCGCCCCGCCCAGCGAGAGCGAGGGATGAGCGTGCGATATCACGAGAACCCGCATCCTCAGCCTTTCATGTTGGAAATCGCGAGCGCCCAGCGCCGGTCGAAGCTCGTCCGGTCCGCGAGCCTTGCCAGCGCGCCGGCATGCGGCGCAGCCGTCTCGATGTCGTCGACCGCGTAGACCTCGACGTCGGGCACCCAGAGCGAGGGCGAGCCCGCCATCCTGAGCTTGAGGCAGAGATCGAGCCCCTTCTCCGCCGTGGTGAAGTAATTGCGCGCGAAACCGCCGACCTCGATGAAAGCGGCGCGCGACAGCACGCAGCACTCGCTCGCCCCGGCCGCGACCTCCATCGGGCCGAGATTGCCGACCGCGTCGAGCGGATAGCCGACAAAGCGATTGGCGATGCGCCGACTAGCGCCTTCTCCCTCCAGCCAGGCGCCGGCCCAGCGGATGGAATCGTCCTCGAACAGCAAGGTCGGGCTGGCGACGCATTGCCCGCCACGGGCGCGATAAGCTCTTTCGAGCCGTCCGAGCCAGCCCGGCATCCGGATCTGCGCGGCCCCGGAGAGCAGCACGACCGTCTGGAAGCGGCAGGCGCGTACGCCTGCCTCCAGCGCGTCGCAGGCATCCTCGACGCCTTCGACCGCGACGAGGCGCACCGACAGCCCGTAGAAGCGCGCGAGCCGCCGCGCTTCCGCGCCGACGCGGTCGAAGCTCTCGGAGGGCGCCGCGATCGCGATCGGCAGCGGCCGGACTTCCGGATCCATCGCCAGCAAGGCGAAGAGCGCCGACAATTCGCGCTGGCGATGGTCCAGGCCGATGACGAGGCCGAGCGGCGCCTCCGCATCGAAGGGGCCGACATCGAGCGTCTCGACGGCGCGCGGCGGCACGATCTCGGCCGCCTGCAGGGCCGGCGCGATCTGGCGCTCGACCACCGCATTCGCCGTCGAGGAACGCGGGTCGAGCAGGCCGAGGACGCGCTCCAGCGCCCGCCGCGCCTGGGCGCGGTTCGGTTCGAGCGGCAGGAAGGCCGGCCCCGTACCCTGAACCTCGAAGGCGAGGTGGAGCGGCTGCCCCGGCTCCGGCAGGAGCTTCGGCGCGAAGACGATGAAGCCGTGGCTGTTGCGCCGCGCCGCCAGCGCCGGGCCGAAGCGCGGATCCTCCATGAAGGCGGCGGTGACGTCCGGGCGCTGCACGCGCGTCCAGAGCCGGTCGACGGCGCAGGACTGGCCGCCGCTGCGCAAGGTGACCGCATCGACCCGGCGCTCCGGATCGAAAAGCCAGCCGATGATCAGCACGCCGGTATCCTCGACGACCGTCACGGAGTCGATGCCGGCGCGCACCGGCTCCTCCAGCAGACAGACGGTGTCGCGGCCATCGAAGCGCTGCGAGGCACGCCTGAGCCTGTCGGTGGTGGTCTGGGGCGCCGTGCCGCGCGCCAGCCCGTCGCGCAGATGGCCGGGAACCGTGATCGGCTCGAGCAGGACGTAGCGCTCATAGACCTCGAGCGCCCGCCAGCCGTCGCTCCCGCGGAAATAGAGCCGCTCGATCTCGCCCGGCTGCTGGACCTGGCAATCCTCGAGCAGGCCGAAGAAGCCACGCGCGCCCTCCCCGAGATCGCCCCGCTCGAAAGTTCCGGCTTCGAGATGGGCCGGAGACAGGCCGCCATGCGCGATCAGGAGCTTGAGCCGCCCGGCGGCGAAATCGGAGGTCCAGCCCTGCAGGAAGATGCCGTCGCCCTCCAGCGCGCCCATCACCTCGACGAAGCCCCCGGGCCGCGCCACGGTCTGCAGCAACATCGCCACCGCCCTCAGACGACGGGGATTGGGCGCGCCGGTCAGCAGCACTTCAAGCAGGCCGTCGACCACGCTCGGAAAGGCCTGGCCCGCATCCTCGGCGAGTTCGGAGAGGAAGGTCTGCAAGGGCTGCGGCTTCGCCGCCAGGATCAGGCGCAGGGGACGGCCAGGGCGGCCGATCAGCAGGGCGCCGGTGCCGCTATTGTCGACGCTGGGCGCGGGCGCGAGGCAGAGGAAGCCGGTGGCCGCCAAAGGCTCGGCCCCGGGCCGGCGCCAGCTCAGCACCATGGTCTGGGCGCGGTTGCGCGGATTGCCGTCGACCGCGACCGGAACCTTGGCCGGAATGGCATCGCAGGCGCTGCGGACAAGAATGGCGTTCTCGCCGAGCGGCGTCCAGGCGACGATCGGCGCCGGGCTGACGGACGTCCTTTCCGGAACGATGACTTCGCTCATCGCCTCAACCTCCCCAGAGCGTCACGGCAAGCGTGGCGAAGGACATCACAGCGGCGAGCGTCGAGAGGAAGCCGAGGATCACCGTGACCTGCCGGAGCGGCGCGCGCGCCTCCTTGCGGATCGCCATGAGGCGCTCGTCGAAGGCGCGCAACGTGCCGTCGAAGCGAAGCTGGAAGACGTCGAGCTCGCCGAGGCGGCGCACGATCTCGCTTTGCGTCTCGGCCTCCACCTTGCTGGCCTCGGCGAGGGCGTTGTTCTCTTCGAGACGCGCCGCGATGCGGTCGAGCTTCTCGTTCAGCTCCTTCTGGACGAGCTGGGCTCGCCGGTTGAGCGCGATCAGCACCTCGACCTTGTCGAAGAAGCGCGCGAGCGGCACGGCGATCGCGGCCTCCGCCGCCAGCTCGTCCGCCGCCGGCAGGCGCAGTTCCAATTCGGCCCCGGTCGCCGGCGAGATGCCGACGACCTTGAGGCGGCCGCGTGCCGCGACCAGCCTTTCGTCGAGTTCCATGGAGAAGGCGTGCTTGCCGTCGCCGATGCCGTTGCGACGCAGATCGATGCGACTTTGATCCGCCTTGGCCTCCAAAGCGAGCTTGCCGTCGCAATAAAGCTTCACCGTGACGGCCTGGTCGGGACGGGCCTCGTCCCAGATCCAGCCATGCAGGCGGTTGCCGTCGAGGGCGTCGATCCGTCCGTTCAGCTTCGCCGGCTCGACATTCGGCGCGTCGACGCGCGGCAGCCGGAGTTCGTTGTTCTGGTTGGTCGCGGTCGTCATGCGGCCTCCGCGAGCTTGAGGCTGTCGAAGAGGGCGAGATGGCGGGCGGCGCATGCGGCGAGCGAAGGCTGCTCGGCGATGCCGTGGACGAGGCGCTGCCACAGCCCGGCCTCCTCCATCGCCCGGCGCATGGTGCGGGCGAGCGCGGCCGGATCGCCCGGCCGGACATGCAGCCCGTCGATCTCGTCGCGCACCATCTCGGCCATGCCACCGATATCGCTGACGATCAGCGGCCGGCGATGCTGGAAGGCTTCCTGGATGACGAGCGGCGCGTTCTCCCACCAGATCGAGGGCATCACCACCCAGTCGATCTCGGCCATCAGTGCCGGCACCTCGTCGCGGGCGTAAGCGCCGCAATGGGTGACGACGCCTTCGGTCCCGGCGAGCGCGGCGTCGAGCGCGCTGGTGAAGGCCTCGCTCTGGAACGGCGCGCCGCCATGGATGCGCAGGCTGAAGCCGCTCTCCCCCGAAGCCTGAAGAATCCTGGCCGCCTGCAGCAGCGGCAGCACGCCCTTCCAGGGATTCAGATTGCCGAAATAGCCGAAGCTGGCGCGCCGGCCCGTCGCGCGGCGGTGCGGAACCGGCTCCTGCGCCGGGCGGGCATTGGCGAAGACCTCGATCCTGTCGCCCGGCAGGCCCCATTCGATATAGCGCTGGCGCAGGAAACGGCTCGGCGCGACGAAATGATCGACCGCCGCCAGATGCGTCTTGATGAAGCGCTCGCGCAGCAGGAAGCGGTCGGCGCCGATCTCGGGGAAGCAGCCATGGCAGCCCGCCGGCGAGGCGCCGGCACAGCGCTGCCGGTCGCCGGGCCGCACCATCAACCCGTCATGATGGCAGATCGGATAGTAGTCGTGCAGCGTCATCACGATCGCCGCCCCCGGCAGCAGCCGGCGCGCCAGCGTCAGGAATTCCGCGCCGATCAGGGCGAGATGATGGACGTGGATCACGTCCGGGTGGAACTCGCTGAGCAGCGTCCCGAGGTCCTGCAACGTGCCGTAATGGTCGATCTGGCTCATGTGGAAGCGGTCGTAATGCGCGCTCCACAGCACCACGTCCTCGCCGACCGATTGCAGCGCCGTGCCCGGATGCGGCTCCCGATGAATCGTGTTGGTCGCGCCGAGGAAGAGCACCTCGCAGCCCTGCTCGCGATAGGCGCCCGCAAGGTCATGCGCGAAGATCTCGGTCCCGCCCGGATGCAGCGCGGGGTGGTTGTGCGCGACGACGAGGATGCGGCGGCTCATGGCCGGCCTCCCGGCTTGGTCGCGATCAGCACGTCCTGGTAATGCGCCGCGCTGATACCGCGCCAATGCCCTGGACGCAGGGCCTCGACGGTGAGCCCGGCCTGCATCGCCTGCTCCAGCAGGAAGCTCGCATCGATGCCGGCCGCCGCAAGCGGCGCCTCGTCGATCGCATACCAGCCCGGCCCGTCCTGCCAGCGCTTGAACGAGAGGCGCTCCTGGCCCGTGCTGCCGTCGATCGCAAAGGCGGTGAGGAAGAGCCGGCCGCCCGGCGCCAGCAGGCGCGAGGCTTCCTGCAGATAGACCACGAGCTCGTCGGGCGGCAGATGCGTCGCCACCGAGATCATCGTCACGAAGTCGAAGCTGCCATTGGCGAAGCCGAAGCGGACCTCGTTGCCCGGCAGCGACCCCTGCGGATTGTAGAGCGGGTGGGCGATGTCGAGGCGCTGGAAGCGGAAGCGCGGGTAGGCCGGCGTGATCGTCTGGGCGCACCAGAGGATGCCGTCCATCACCGGGTCGACACCGTCATAGCTGCCCCGTTCGGGGTCGAGATACTGCGTCAGCGGCACCGCCATGCGGCCGATGCCGCAGCCGATATCGAAGACGCGCTCATGCGGCATGAGCCGGCCGATCCGGACGAAGTGGCCGAGGAATTCGGCGCCGATGGCGCGATAGTCGCCATCGCCGACGAAGATCGAATCCGGCGGCGGATGCGGCATGAAGCGGTTGGTCTGGAGCCCGGCCAGCAGCCAGTCGAGCTCCGGCCCGGCCGGGGCGCTCGCGGGCGCCGGTTCGGGCGCGATCTGTCTCAGGGCCGTCATCGCCGTCATGCCGCGGTCGCTCTCCTGAAGCTGAAGCGGGGAACAAGGTCGGGTTCGCTCGGCGCCTGTGCTTGCAGCAGCGCGGGCTCGGCCGCCGAGGTCTCGAAGGCCTGCATCAGCGCGGCGATCTGCGCGTCCCAGCGCCGCATCTGCAGCCAGGCATTGTGCTGGGAGGCGGCGCCGCGCGTGTAATCGGTGCTCTTGGAGATCGACTGGCGCTCGAGATGGTAGAGCGCGACATCCGGCACATAGATGATGCCGAGGCCGGCGCGCCGGATCTTGAGGCACAAATCGCTGTCCTCGTAATCGCCTATCACATAGCTCTCGTCGAAGCCGCCGAGTTCGCCGAAGAGCTCGCGCGCCATGACGATGCAGGCGCCGGTGACGCCCGGCACCGGGCGCTCGACATTGGCCGGCGCATAGCTGCCCGGCATGCCCTTGAAGTAATGATGGTTGAGCCAGGTGCCTTTACTGTCGCGCTTGAAGAAAAGGCCGGCATGCTGCAGCGAGCCGTCCTCGTAGAGCAGCTTCGGGCCGACGGCACCGATCCGCCGGCGCTTGTCGAGCTTGGCGACCAGAGCCGGCAGCCAGCCATTGCCGACGGGGATCACGTCGGAATTGACCAAAGCCAGCGCCTCGCCGCGCGCCTGGCGCGCGCCTGCATTGCAGGCGGCCGAGAAGCCGCCATTGCGCCGCATCGCCAGGAGCTGCATCGGCAGGCCGTAGGCGAGATGCAACCCGCCCAGGAGATGCGCGACCTCGGCCTCATGTTCGGGAGAATCGAGCACATAGATCAGCTCGGCGTTCTCGGCGAACCAGGGATCGCCTGCGAAGGCCGCGACCTGCACGCGCAGGAAATCATAGACGCGGTAGAGCGGGATCACCACGGAGGCTTTCGGCCGGGCCGGGCCGCGGCCGAAGGTTTTGACCTCGGGCTCCGGCCGGTTCTCGCGCAACTCCTCCTGGCAAGCGGCGAGGATCGGCGCGAGCGTCTCCTCGAGCATCGCGCCGGTGAGATATTGCGGCGGGATCGCCGAAAGCGCCCGCGCGCGGATCGTGGCCGCGTCGGCCGGCTGCACGGGCGGGCGCAGCGTCAGCACCGTCCCCGATTTCAGCCTGATCTCGCAGCGCGGCTGCAGCACCGGCGCCCCGGCGGCATAGTCCGGGGCGAAGGCGGCGAAGCCGATGGCGGCCCGCGTCTCGCCTTCCGCCCCGCTCGGCAACCTGACCGGGAAGCGCTGGAGGCGCGAGAGCATGGCGATCGGCTCGCCGGTGCCGCGATGCAGCAGCACCTCCTCCAGGAGATCGTCGGGATCGCGCAGATAGCCGCCGATCAGCAGGCCCGCCCGGTTGCAGACCGCGAGATCGAGCTCGGCGGCGGGCAGATCGTCGTTGCGGCGGACATGCTGGACGGCGAGAGGCGCCCGGCGCTGCATCTCGACGGCGAGAAGCCGGCCCTGCTCGGACAGGCCGGCGAGCTGCTCGATGACCCAGTTGCGCAGGCCGTCGCGGCTCGCGGCCTTGCCGGCCCACCAGCGGCCGAGCGAGGGCGCCGCTTGCCGCCCGGGCAAGGTCCTGACCACGAGCGAGCGCTCGCTCTGCAGGATCAGCAGGCCGCCGCCGCGCACCGGCGGCTCCTCCAGTACGAGGTGAAGCTCGCGCTGGCCGTTGCGATCGGCTGCGCCGAGGCGCGACGGCAGCTCGAGGCGCGTGAGGCCGGCGCCGTCCAGGCGGAACGCCGTGCGCAGCGCGTCGAGATCGGCGGGGACGACGGTCTCGGACAGCCATCGGCCCTCGACCAGCGCCGCGCTGGGCTGCATCGCGGCCGGCTCGGGAAAGAGAGCCAGGAGAAGCTGGCGCAGAAAGGACAGGTAGCTCGGGACCGCGGCGAGGTTGAACAAGGGCGGCCAGGCCCGCACCAGCGCATTGGCGAGCGCCAGCCGGGCCCGCGGCGTGAGGTCCTTCAGGATGTCGTCGGGATCGGCCAGGCCGTGGACCAGCGCCGGGTCGAAGGCTGCCGTCACGTCGCCCTGCGGGCCGTGGTCGGAGAGGGTCGCGACGATGCTGTCATGGCCGGAGGAGCGGAAGGCGACGGCCAGCCTTTCGCGCCCGTCGCGCAGCCCCAGCGAGATCGAGGCCGCGGCGAGGCGCCGGCCGCCGCCCGTCAGCGCGATCGACGGCTTGCCGAAGGGCGAGGCTTCGAGCGTCCAGCAGAGCAGGAAGACCGAACCACCAAGGCGATGGAGCTCGAGCTGGGTCGGGGCCGCCACCGCCGTGGCGGCGGGCGCAAGTGAAAGCATGGGGTTCTCCTGCCGCACGGAGGGTCCCGGAGCGCTCGGCGAAGAGGGAAATCCACCTCCCGGGAAGCCGCGCGCTCCGGAGCGTTGTCGGGCGCGTCGCCTTCCGCCCGGCCGCTGCCGGCCGGACGGACACGCGCGTCAGGACGATCAGGCGATCGAGAAGTAGCTGTGCGGATCGGCCTGGATGTCCTCGGCGGTCACGCCGACGAGGGTCAGGGTGTCGCCATGGCCGAGATCGATGACGGTGTTGCCGCCGACCGTGGTCGCACGCGCCGCCACGTCCTCGGCCGTCGCCACGCCGGTGCCGTTGATGTCATGCGCGATCTGCAGCATGTCCGTGCCCGCCTCGAAATCGAGGACGACGTCGTTGCCGCCGCCACCGGTGAAGACGAAGACATCGTGTCCGGCGCCGCCGATCAGGACGTCGTCCCCGGCGCCGCCGAAGAGGATGTCGTCGCCCGCGCCGCCGATCAGCACGTCGTTGCCGTCGCCGCCATACAGAACGTCGTCCCCCTTGCCGCCCTGGAGAATATCGTCTCCCGCGCCGCCCTGAAGGACATCGTTGCCATTGCCGCCGGACAGGACATCATTGCCATTGCCGCCGAAGAGGATGTCGTCGCCATTGCCGCCGAAGAGCGCGTCGTCGCCCTCGTCGCCGTAAAGCACGTCGTCCCCTTTATCGCCGAAGATGAAATCATCCCCATCGCCACCATGAACGAAATCGTCGCCGTTGCCGGCGTGGATCACGTCGCTGAAGCGAGTCCCAATCAAAAAGTCGTCGAATGCACTTCCTTCGATCGTCGCCATTCGGCACCTCCTAAGCGATCTGGTGAACCCGGACTTGTCCGGAAATCCGGCCGCAAATCCTGTGTCCGGGAACGGTTCCGACAGCATCGCAAGCGTCACGCCGTCGCTCGAATCTTAGAGGATTACTCAATGCGTGCGTCGCAGCAAGCTTTTTATTGTGACTATTTTGCGATGCACAAAAATTTAGACTTCATTTTATTCGGCAATTCTTCCGACAATCCCGAGAATATACTTCCAATTTTGAAATATCCCTCGCCATCCGCTCCTCGCCTCGGGTCGCGTCAATCCTCGCGGAATGCCCGGTTGAAGCTGTCGGTGAAGGGCGAGATCAGATAATCGATCGCGCGGCGCGCGCCGTTGACGATCATGACCTCCGCGGTCATGCCGGCATGCAGCACGATCTTATGGCCCTTCAGGCTGTCGGGATCGATCTCGGCGCGCACGACGAAATAGGCAACGCCGGATTTCTCGTCGACGAGCTGGTCCGGCGCGACATAAGTCACCTTCGCCTCCAGCGGCGGCAGGGTCCGCGAGTTGAACGCGGTCAATCGCACGCGGGTGGGCGCCCCGACGCGCACCACATCGATATCGCGCGGGTCGACCTTGGCCTCGACGATCAACGGCTCGTTCTCCGGCACGATGTCGAGGATCGCCTCGCCGGCCGTGATCACGCTGCCGGCGGTGCGCATGCGGATATTGGTGACGATGCCCTCCTGAGGAGCGGTCACGATCAGGCGGCGCAACACGTCCCGCGCCTGGACGATGCGCTCGATGACCTCCGACAGCGCCAGCTGGGCTTCCTGAATGTCGCCGGCGATCTGGTTCTGGCGCTCGAGGCTGATCGACAGGATCTCCAGATTGGCGCCGGCCACCGCCTGCTCGGCCTTGGCCTTGCGCGCGGCGAATTCGCCGGCCCGCCCGGAAAGCTCGCTCTGCCGGGTCTGCAGCTCGACGAGCTGGCTGCGCTTGGCGTAGCGCTTCTCGTAGAGATCGGTGAGAATCCGGACCTCGTCGTCGATCAGGGAGCGCTGCCGGATGGTGGCGTCGATCTGCGCGTTCAGCGCCTCGGACTCGGCCTGATGCTGTTCGATGACGCGCTGTTGGATGTTGATCTTGCCGTCATGGACCTGCGCGCGTGACTTGAACAGCGTGAGCTCGGCACGCAGCACCTCGCGCGCGATCGGGCTCTCTCCCCGCTCGACGATGTCGGGGAAATCGACCTCGGGCGCATTCGCCTGCTCGGCCCGGAGGCGGGCGAGCTTCGCCTCCAGCCCGATCCGTTTCGCCTCGAGCTGCTGCAATTCCGCACGGGCGCGGGCATCCTCCAGCCGCAGCAGCGGTTCATCCTTGGCGACCCGCTCGCCCTCGGCCTTGAGCAGGGTCTTGAGGATGCCGCCTTCGAGATGGCTGACCGTCTTGCGTTTGCTGTCGACGGCCACGACGCCGCTCGCCACGGCGGCATTGTCGAGCCGGGCCGTGACCGCCCAGGCGCCGAAGCCGCCGAAGCCCACGCCGATCGCCGCCACCCCGGCGAGAACCAGGCTGCGCAGGCTCGGCACGCGCTCCTCCGGTTCCTGCCACGCGGCGGAGGCGACAGGCAGCATTTCAGGCCGTTTGATCAGGGAGTTTCCGGTCACGCCTTCACCTCGCGAACGGACGGAGCGGATGGGGCGGCATTCGCCGCGGCCGGCTCGATCTCCACGCGCCCGCCGGGCGTGATCATGCCGGCGATCGCCGCGCGTGGGCCGAATTGCTGGACGCGGCCGTCCTTCAGGATGAGGAGCTTGTCGACGACCTGCATCACCGAGGGGCGGTGCGCGATCAGAATGACGATGGCCCCGCTCTCGCGCGCGGCCGCCACGGCACGGATCAGACTCTGCTCGCCCTCGGCGTCGAGATTGGCGTTCGGCTCGTCGAGGACGATCAGGCGCGGCAGCCCGTAGAGCGCGCGCGCCAGGCCGATGCGCTGGCGCTGGCCGCCGGACAGCTTGAAGTCGCTGTCGGCCACGCTGGTGTCGTAGCCGAGCGGCAGCCGGCCGATCAGCTCATGCACGCCGGCGATGCGCGCCGCTTCGAGGATCGCATGCGGATCGGGGGCCCGCATGCGGGCGATGTTCTCCGCGATCGTGCCGTTCAGGAGCGAGACCGATTGCGGCAGATAGCCGACCATGGCCCCGAAGGAGCCGCGCTCCCAGAGATAGGTGCTGTGGCCGTCGAGATAGACGCCGCCGGCATTCGGCTTGAGGACGCCGACGAGAAGCCGGGCCAGCGTCGACTTGCCGGCGCCCGACGGCCCGACGATGCCAAGCACCTCGCCCGGCTCCAGCGAGAAGGACACGCCCTTGATCACGGTCTGCTCCGAGCCGGCTGGGGCAAAGATCACGCGGTCGACCACCAGATCGCCCTGGCAGGGCGGCGTCGGCACGGTCTGGCGCTGCGAGCTGCGCGACAGCACCAGCTCCCGCACCCGCTTCCATGCGGTCGCGGCCAGCACCCATTGCCGCCAGTCGGTGATCATCGAATCGAACGGCGCCAGCAGCCGACCGAGCAGGATGCTCGCCGCCATCAGCGTGCCGGCCGTGACCTCCGCGCGGATGATCAGCACGGCGCCGGTGGCATAGACCGCCAGCTGCATCGTCATCCGGCACGAACGCGTCAGCGCCGCGATGAACTTGGCGCGGCGCGTGCCCATGTCGAGCTGCTCGATCATGACGAGCTGCTGTCCGCGCCAGCGCTGCGACAGCGCCGGCAGCATGCCCATCGCCTCGATCGTCTCGGCGTGACGCAGGCTGGAGCCGACCTCGTTGATGCTGGCGACGCCGGCCTCGTTGGCCTCCTTGAGGATCCGGCGGGTCAGCATGTCCGACAGCACGCCGAGCAGCAGCAGGATGATCAGCGAGGCCAGTCCGACCAGCCCGTAGACGGGGTGCAGCGCGAACAGCACGGCGAGGAAAACCGGCGACCAGGCCGCCTCCAGCGGTGTCGCGATGGCCGAGCTTGCGATAAAGAAGCGGATGTCGTTGAGATCGCGGATCGCCTGCGTCGCCTGGCCCGAGCCCTGTTCGAGCGAGGCGCTCACCGCCGCCTGCAGGGCCGGCAGGTTGAGTCGGCGCGCGAAGATGCTGGCCATGGTCTGGAAGGTCAGCGAGCGGATGAACTCGATCGTGCCATAGAGCGCGAGCGCCCCCACCGCGACGACGAGCAGCATCGTCAGCGTGTCGTAGCTGTGGCTGACGGTCACCCGGTCCTGGACCTGCATCATGAAGAGCGGGACGGTTAGCAGCAGCAGATTCACGCACAGGCTGAGAAAGCCGGCATAGCCGAGGCCGCCCACGAACGACCGCTGCAAATCCCTGACCAAGGCGTCGGAGGCGGTCTGCACAGCCTTCATTCCTATCTCCGGAAAGCGAGGGTTGCCGAGCCAGAAGGATGACGTCACCATTGGGCGACGCCGACCAAGCGTCAGCATTGGGAACGTGATATGCGCGGAGTGTCAAGATTATGACAGATTAGAACTCTATCTCCTCACGCAGCGACTCAGCAAATGCGGCGTGATTATGGGATATTTCGAAATTCGAAGTAGTTTCCATCTAATTCACGTTTGATAAATTCTTATCTTTTGGCCACGCAGTATGGCACGTGCTTTGCCATAGGCTTCACTGGGGAAAGGGAGAAAAAAGGGTGGATTGTCCAAAACTCGATCAGACGGGGTAAGGAATGCACTTCAAATTGCATGGCGGCGGGCAATTTTCAGGCAGATCCTTGAACGGCCATCACCAGCCCAACGGCGATGGCGATCTCGAGGACGGTCCCGAGCGAAGGCTTTCCGCCTTTGATCTGGCCCGTGTCATCGAGCGCGTGAGCCGAAGATTTCTCGACTATCTGCGCCTCGAGCTGGGCAAGCTCGGCATCGAGGACATCTCACCTGCGCAGGTGATGATTCTGTTAACCATCGGGCAAGGTGAGATCGCGGTCCGCGACCTGCTGGATCGTGGGCATTACGGGGGCTCGAACGCCTCCTATAATCTCAAGCAGCTCGTCGAGAGCGGCTATCTCGATCGAACGGCGTCGCCACGCGACCGCCGGCTGGCCAAGATCTCGCTCTCGCCCAAGGGGCAGATGCTCTGCGAGCGGCTGCGCCTGCTCGACGAAACCAGCCAGTTCAGCCAACGCTCCGAGAACGGAACCGAGGCCGATCTTCTGACGACTCACGAAACCCTGCGCCGTCTGGAGCAGTGGTGGAACGATTCCCTCCGTTACGGCGGTGTCTTACTGGCCTCATGCATATCCTATTCGTTCATCGTGCAGGATCTGGTCAGTTCGCTTCTTTGATCGCGAACCTCGTCGCCCAGGGCGACGAGGTCACGCTGATCACCGAACGCCCTGCGCAGGAGCAGGCCGGCGTGCGGCAACTGACCTATGCGGTCGGGGAAGCATCGACACAGCACCCGGCGCTTGCCGCCACCGACTATCATCTGCGCACCGGGGAGGCCGTTGCGCAGATGATGGCGTCCCTGAAGACGACCGATCCGCCCGATGTCGTGATCGGGCACACCGGCTGGGGCGGGCTTCTCTTCGCGCGTGACGCGCTGCCGGACGCCGCCTTGATGGGTTACTGCGAATATTACTACCGCAGTTCCGGATCGGATCTGGATTTCGGTGCGACCGCGCCGATCCCCCTGGCGGAGCAGCAGCGCATCCGCATGCGCAACGCCGCGCAACTCCTCGCCCTCGACACGCTCGACGCGGCCTACGCCCCGACGCAGTGGCAGCGCCGGCAATATCCTACAGCCTATCGCCAGCGCATCGCCGTCTGCCATGACGGGATCGACACCGCACTCTGCCGGCCCGAGCCGCAGGCGCGCTTCACCTTGCCGGATGGCCGCGAGCTCGCGCCGGGCGCGCCGGTCGTCACCTTCGTCGCGCGCGACCTCGACCCCTATCGCGGCTATCCCCAGTTCATGCGCGCCGCCGCCATTCTGGCGGAACGCGATCCGGACCTGATCTTCGTGGCTGTCGGTGGCGATGGGGCAGGCTATGGCCGCCCGCGCGACGATGGTCGCGTCTGGCGCGAAGCGATGCTGGCGGAAACCGGGCTCGCCGATCGCATCGTGCACATCCCCTGGCTGCCTCATGACGAACTGATCAGGCTGTTCCAGGTCTCGGCGGCACATGTCTATCTGACGGTCCCCTTCGTGCTGTCCTGGTCGCTGCTGGAGGCGATGGCCTGCGGCTGCCTCGTCGTCGCCTCCGACACGCCGCCGGTGAGGGAGGTGGTGCGCGACGGCATCAGCGGCCTGCTCGCCCCGTTCGACGACCCCGCCTTACTGGCGCGGCGCATCGGCGAGGCGCTGCGGCACGCCCCCGCGATGGCGCCTCTGCGCCACACCGCACGCGAAACGATCCGGGCCGGATATGAACGCGAGCGTTGCGTGGACCGCCAGATCGGCTGGATTCACAGGCTGAGCGGCTAGCCGCTGCTACGCGCGGGCATTTTCGGGCGAGGCGGATCGATACCAATGCGCATGAGGAAAATACTCGGACAGCCCGACCTCAGCCCGGCGCGCCGCGAAAGGCCGGCGGGGGCTTGAGGCGGCGCTGAAGGCCTCGACCAGCTCGCCGGTCGGCCGTCCGCGTTGGCGAAATAGGAAGATCGGAACCCGTATCGCCAGCCGGAAGCTGCGGAAGACGAGGCCGTGGCCGTCGCGCATCCGCGCCGCCTCGCTATCAGCGATGCCGACGCCGCAACCGGCGGCGAGCGCCGCGTGCGGCCTCGCTTCACTGCCGGCCTCTTTCCGCGCCGATCGCCTCAGGCCGTTCCGGCCGGCCGGCGGGCATCGGCGTTGACGCGCTCGACATCGCTGCGCGACAGAGCGAGATCGGACAAGCCGCGCTCGTCCATCGCATAGAGAGCGCGCGCGCTCGCCCTCGCATCGAGCCAGGCCTCGAGCTGCAGCAGGAGTTTCAGGGCACCGCCGCGCGAGCGATGGGAAAGGGAAAGCTGGGCTGTGGCTGGGCTTGCGAACATGGCATGCCTCTCAGGTGACTTGATTGCCCGGGAATCTGCGCCTTGCCGTGGCGTCAAGCAAATGCGAAGTTCTTCGCATTGCCCAAGTTGAGCTTGGCCTGTCATGAGCCGCCGCCATCTTCCGCCGCTGGCCTCCTTGCGCGCCTTCGAGGCTGCCGCCCGGCATCGTAATTTCGAGAAGGCGGGCGATGAGCTGGCTGTCACCGCCAGTGCTGTCGGCCAGCATGTCAGAGCGCTCGAAACCTGGCTGCGGCGCCCGCTCTTCATTCGGCTGCCGAGCAAGGGCGTGGCCCTGACCGAAATTGGCGAGCGCTATGCCGCGACCGTCTCGCAGGCGCTCGACCAGCTCAACGAGGCGACGGCGCGGGCCTTGCGCCCGGAGACGCCGAATGTCCTGACCGTCAGCACCTTGCCGAGCTTCGCCCTGAACTGGCTGATTCCCCGGCTCGGCTCCCTTAAGGAGCGCCAGCCCCATCTGGAGGTGCGGGTCGAGGTCTCGGTGAGCCTGACCGATTTCGCCCGCGAGAACGTGGATGTGGCGATCCGCTCCGGCCGCGGCGGCTATCCGGGCCTGCGGGCGGATCTCCTGATGGAGGAGAATTTCTTTCCCGTCTGCAGCGCCTCCCTGCTCGGCGATCCGGCCCGGCCGCTGCGCGAGCCGGCGGATCTGCGCCATCACACCTTGCTGCACGAGATCCCGGAAGGAATCCCCGACTTCGTCACCTGGCCGCGCTGGCTCGCGGCGGTGGGCATGCCGCAGATCGACGCGAGCCATGGGCCGCGTTTCTCGCACACCTTTCTCGCTTTGCAGGCCGCCGCCTCGGGACAGGGCGTGGCGCTCGCGACCAATGTCCTGATCGGGGATTATCTCGATGCCGGCCGTCTGGTCCGGCCCTTCCCGGATCAGGTCAGGGGTCCGCACCAGTATTATCTGGTCTGCCCGGAGGCGTCGGCGCAGCGGCCGGCGATCGCCGCGTTCCGGCAATGGCTCCGCGACGAGGCGGCAGCCCATCGCCTCGCGGCCGGCCCGGGATGACCGCGTCGTTCCGCTGAAAGTCAGCCCGTTCTAATGAAGTGGACGCGCGGCACCATCCGGCCGGGTTTCGGGCGTCCTGCGGCTCGCATGGGCCAGCGCCAGAATGAAGGCGAGCGACAGCAGGAGCACGATGGTCGGCGCCGGCGCACTGTCGATGAAGAACGAGAGATAGACCCCGAGGAACGAGCCGATCACGGCCATGACGACCGCCGCGAGCAGCATGATGCTGAACCGGCGGGTCAGCAGGAAAGCGATGGCGCCCGGCGCGATCAGCATGGCGATGGCCAGGATGATGCCGACGGCCTGCAGCGCGCCGACGATCGTCAGCGAAATCAGGCTGAGCAGGCCGTAATGCAGCAGGTTCACCCGAAGGCCGACCGCCCGCGCCTGCGCCGGATCGAAGGCGTGCAGCAGGAAATCCTTCCATTTGATGCCGATCACGCCGGCCGTCAGCAGGGCGATCAGCGCGGCCCCGCCGATATCGGCCCCGGAGACGCCAAGCATGTCGCCGAAGAGAATATGGTCGAGATGCACCTCGGACTGGATCTTCACATAGAGGACGAGGCCGAGCCCGAACATGCCGGAGAAGACCACGCCCATCACAGTGTCCTGCTTGATCCGGCTGTTGTCCTTCAGGAAGCCCGTTGCGGTGGCACAGATCATCCCCGCAGCAAAAGCCCCGACGGCATAGGGAAAGCCGAGGATGTAGGCGAGGACCACGCCGGGAAAGACGGCATGGCTGATCGCATCGCCCATCAGCGACCAGCCTTTCAGCACGAGGAAGCAGGACAGCAGCGCCATCGGTATGGCGACGACCACCGCGATCACCAGCGCATTGACCATGAAGTCGAAGCGGAAGGGCTGGAGCAGCGTCTCGACGAGGATCGTCATGCGGCCTCCAGGGTGCGGGCGGCGCGGCGACGGGCGGCCAGCATGCCGTGCTTGGGCGCGAGGAAGAAGGCGAGCAGGAAGATCGCCGTCTGCAGCACGACGATGATGCCGCCGGTGGCTCCGTCGAGATGATAGCTGGCATAGGCGCCGGCGAAGCTGGTCAGCGTGCCGATCGCAACCGCGATCGCCAGCAGCCGGGGGAAGCGATCCGTCAGCAGATAGGCGGTGGCGCCGGGCGTGACGACCATGCAGATGACGAGGAAGGCCCCCACCGTCTGCAACGCCGCGACCGTGGACGCCGAAAGCAGCGTGAAGAACATCAGCTTCAGAGCGGTCGGGTTGAGGCCGATCGAACGCGCATGGCTTTCATCGAAGAAGGTGACCATGAGGTCCTTCCATTTGACGAGCAGGACACCGAGCGAGACGGCGCCGATCAGCGCGAGCTGAATCGTGTCGGCGGGGGTGATGGCGAGGATGTTGCCGAGCACGATGGTCTGGATGTTCACCGAGGTCGGCGACAGCGACACCATGAACAGGCCAAGCCCGAAGAAGCTCGAGAAGATCAGGCCGATGATGGCATCTTCCTTCAGCTTGGTCCGCTGGTTCAGGAAGAGCATCGCGCCGGCGGCGAGCCCGCCGGAAAAGAAGGCGCCGATCGAGAAGGGCAGGCCCAGCATATAGGCGCCGGCCACGCCCGGCACGATCGCATGCGACAGCGCATCGCCGATCAGCGACCAGCCCTTCAGCATCAGGTAGCAGGACAGGAAGGCGCAGACGCCGCCGACGAGGGCCGAGACCCACATGGCGTTGCGCATATAGCCATAGGAGAAAGGCTCGAGGAGAACGGCGATCATTCCCCGCCTCCTTCGCGCATCCCGGCCTCCCGGCGGGCCGCCCTGCCCTCGCGCAGGATCAATGGCCGCTCGTCGTCGGTGATGACGCCGACGGGCGCCTGCCCGGCGCCATGCGCCTCGTTCAGCACGACATGGCGCAGCACGCCGCCGAAGGTCTTCTGCAGGTTCTCCTGGGTGAAGGTGTCCGCGGTCGGGCCATGGGCCAGGACCGTTCCCTTGATCAGGATCGTCCGATCGCAGAATTCCGGCACGGAGCCGAGATTATGCGTCGAGACCAACATGACGCGGCCCTCCGCCCGCAATTCGCGCAGCAGCGCGATGATCCGCTCCTCGGTCTTGACGTCGACGCCGGTGAAAGGCTCGTCGAGCAGGATGACCCGGCTGTCCTGGGCGAGCGCCCGCGCCAGGAAGACGCGCTTCTTCTGGCCGCCCGAGAGCTCCCCGATCTGGCGCTTGCGAAAGGCGCCCATGTCGACGCGGGCGAGCGCGGCATCGACAGCCGCGTGATCGGCGGCCTTCGGGATGCGCATCAGGCCCATGCGGCCGTAGCGGCCCATCATCACGACATCCTCGACCAGGACCGGGAAGTTCCAGTCGACCTCCTCGGCCTGCGGCACATAGGCGATCAGATTCTGGCGCAGCGCCTGCCGGATCGTCAGCCCGAGCACGCGGATATCGCCTTTGGCGAGGCGCACGAAGCCCATGATCGCCTTGAACAGCGTCGACTTGCCGGAGCCGTTGACGCCGACGAGAGCCGCGATCGTGCCCGTAGGGATCCGGAAGCTCGCATCCCGCAACGCCGTATGGCCATTGCGGTAGGTGACCGTCGCACCGGTCACCGCGATGCCGCCCCCCGCCTCGGACCCGGCGAGGAGGGCTTTGGCATCGACAGGCGCGTTCACTGCGCCAGCCCCCTGGCGATGGTGCCCGAGGTGACCTTAAGCAGGTCGATATAGGTCGGAACCGGACCGTCGCTCTCGCTCAGCGAATCCACATAGAGGACGCCGCCATATGCCGCCCCGGTTTCCCGCGCGACCTGCTGGGCCGGCTTCGGCGAAATCGTGCTCTCGGAGAAGACCACCGTGATCTTGTTCTTCCGCACCGCGTCGATGACCTTGCGGACCTGCTGCGGCGTGCCCTGCTGGTCGGCGTTGATCGGCCAGAGATAGAGCTCTTTCAGCCCGAAATCGCGTGCCAGATACGAGAAGGCGCCCTCGCTGGAGACAAGCCAGCGCTTCTCGGCGGGAACGGCCGCGAGTTCCGCCCTGATCGGCTCGATGGCGGCCTTGATCCTGGCCTTGTAGGCTTCCGCATTGGCCTTGTAGGTCTCGGCATTCTGCGGGTCGTACTTCGCGAAGGCGTCGCGGATGTTGTCGACATAGATCAGCGCGGCCGCCGGCGACATCCAGGCATGCGGGTTCGGCTTGCCCTTATAGGGGCCTTCGACGATGCCCATCGGGGCGACGCCCTGCGAGACGACGACGCCCGGCACGTTCCTGAGATTCTGGAAGAACTTCTCGAACCAGAGCTCGAGCCCGAGGCCATTCCAGAGGATGAGCTGCGCGCCCTGGGCGCGCTGGATGTCGCCTGGCGTCGGCTGGTAGTTGTGGATTTCGGCGCCGGGCTTGGTGATCGACTCGACGACCGCCGCGTCGCCCGCGACGTTTTTCGCGATGTCCGCAATCACCGTGAAGGTGGTGACGGCCTTGAACTTGCCCTGGGCGGCGGCCGGCGAGCTGCCCAGCACGGCGGCGAAGGCGGCGCCCATGAAACCGGCCAGGATCGATCGACGCGAAGCAGCGGGCATTGAGGCATCCTTATTGACAATGAATTGCAGAAGCAATTTACTGCTACCTCGAAGCCCTCACAATTTGCAAGTGCGATTTATTAGCAATTACAGAGTTGGAATTGCCCCGACCCACTGGCCGCCGGCGGCGTTCGACGACGGAGCGGGCGCTCAATAGGTGACCGTCGCCTGGATCGTATCGGCATAGGCGCCCGGTGACGGCGTCGCCTGAGCCGGCACGCGCCCATAGACGAATGTCGTCTGTGCCAGGCCCGATCCCAGCCCCGCCAGGGTATTGGCACCGAGCGTGTTTCCGAACGCCTGGGTGCGCCCCGTATCCCGGTAGAGGCCATAGGTGATCCCCTCGCCCCCCTTGACCATGCGCCGCAGCGTCGGATTGGTGGCGCCCGACAGGCCGCCATCGAGTCCGATCTGATAGGCGGTTCCGTTCGTGCAGGTCGGCGCCAGGCTGGTGAAGGCATCATGGGGGGCAGTCAGGACGCCGACCGGCCCGAAATTCAGGTCGCTGGTCGTGACCCTGCAGGTCGGCGGCACGTTCGCCGTGACGTTGAAGCTCGCTGTCTGGGTGACCGTCAGCAGATTGCATCCGAGCAGGAAGGAGAGGAGCCCATAGCGGATCTGCGCATCGGCGCCGGAAAAACTGCTGCTGTAAGGCACCGGCGCAGCCGTGGCCTGGCCGCTATAGACGCGGCCATAGATCGTGACGCTGCGGCTGCCGGTGCCGCCGGGCATGGACAGATTGAAGCCAACGGGCGATGCGCCTCCTGCCGCCCACGCCCCCGATCCCCAGGGGACACTCGCCGCCGCATCGGAGAACAGGCCGTAACGGAGCTGGTTGGCGCCGTTGACGAGGGTGCGATTCGCCGCATTCGTGCCGCCGCCGCTGCCGGGCCCCAGCTCTATGCAGACTCCCACCGGCAAGATTGTACCCGAGCAGGAGACCGTGGCCGTGGCCGTTCCGTTCACCTGCGCATTGGCCGTGACGTCGACATCGCCAAAGGCCAGGGGCGTGATGCTCAAGGAGCAGGATTGAGCGCTCGCCGGCCGGGCCGCCGGCAGCATCCCTGCCGCCGCGAGCATGGTCCAGAGGCACAGCCACAGCAGACTGCGCGCTATTGGCATCGGACCGGCCCGATCGAGACTTGCGCCTTGTCCCGGGGCGCGAAGGGAAACCGCGCATGGCAGGATCCCGCCTCGAGCCGCACGACCACCTCGTTATCCGCCGACAGGTTCTCGATGAAGGCTCGGCCGTCATAGCCCACCGTGAATTCCGGCGCGGCGGCGCTCGTCCCCCTGAGGCCGGGCTGAAGCGCGCCCGTCGCCCCGACGCGCAAGGGGCGCCCCGCCGCGTCCTGAAGGATGACGATCGCCGCGTTGCTCATCGACCTGACGCCGAAATCGACGATCACGCCGGCCCGATCCGACGGGGCGCGCAATTCGACCGTGGTCTCCGAGGACGCATCGACCGGCAGGTCGCGGGGGTCGATCGAAATCTTGTTGGCCTGATAGGATCGCAGCGTCGGGATGAGCGCGCTGCCGGATGCGTCGGTGCGGGCGACCACCCGGTTCTCGAACAGCACGTCGACGCCGGGGACGCCGACCTTCGCCACGGCGAACGCATCGTCGATCCGGTTGCCGGCGAAGACGCTGCCCCCCGCGATCGCCACCGAGCCGTCGAGCTGCATCGTCCCGGTGAAGCCTCCGTCGCCCTGCGCCACGCCGGCCTCGATCTGGCCGGCGGCGCCGCGATAGGCGACGGACGCCGCCCGCCGCGTCTGTCCGGACGGTCCTTCGACATCGCGGATGCGCCAGCCGACGCTTCCGATCTCCTGGCCGATGGGCTTGTTGACGTCGGCCGCGAGCGACCAGGTCGAGCCCGTGCGGCTGGCGCCCGCCGAGGAGGTGATGTCGCTCCCGAACGGAAACGACAGCCCGGCGAAAACGCCAGCGGAACTGCGATCCGCCAGATCGGTGTAGAAGGTGGCGTAGAATGAGCCGCCACCCCAGAGCGGCCGCGTATAGCTCGCATTCACGATCCGGTTGGCGCGCCCCAGCGCCGGCTTCACATGGGCGAAGCCGAGGCTGACCGCTCCGCCCAGCAGCGGCACCGGCACGCCGATCGAGACCCTGTCGAGCGCGCGCGGCGGCAGAAGCATCCGCTCCCATCTGTCGCCGCTCAGCGTCGGCGAGCCCGCCGTCGCGACATAGTCGGTGACGCCGCCGCCCAGCCCCGGGAACGGAACGCCGCTGACCGCGGCCAGATCCCTGTAGGCTCCGAAGGTCCTCTGGGACGCGGCCATGAAGGACACCCCCCAAAGCTGCGTCTCGAACGAAACATAGGATTGGCCGCCAATGCGGCCATCGTTCCAACTGCCGGCGCCCGCCGCGGTCAGGACACCGTAGCGACCGAGGCCGAAGACACCGCCGACGCTGCCCATGCCGAGCCCGCGCGTCCCCTCGCCATGAGCGACCACCGTGACGGTGTCGGTGATGCCATAGCGCGCGCTTGCCGATCCCGCGACATCGTCGCCATAGAGGTTGGACCGCAGGCCGTATTGCAGCCGCGGCAGGCCAAGCTCGGCGGAAAAGTCGAACAGGCCGGGCCGGAGCAGATTGCTGGACACGACGAAGGGCAGGCTCGACTCGCTCTGCCGGCCCGAGGCATCGCGCACGACGACGCTGGCATTGCCGTTGCCGGTGAGGATGGGGATGTTGGTGATGCGGAACGGGCCGCTGCCGACATCCTGTGAAATGGCCTTCGCGCCGTTGACGAACACGTCGACCGTCGACGGCACCGCCGCGGAACCCGTGACGCTGGGCAGCGGCAGCGTGATCAGGTCTGGACGCAGCCCGAAATTCCGCTGGAACTGTAGGCCGCCCAGGCGGACGGGGCGGGTCCATGCCAAGCCGCTCGAGATCAGGTCGCCAGCGCGGTAGGTCAGCAGGGTCTCCGGGTCGGAATAGGTCCAGCTCGTCTCCAGGCGGAGCGCTTCGGTCGATCCCCCCGCAAGCGACCGGTCGCTCAGGATCCCGGTCTGCGAGATCACGCCGATGGGGCTGAACAGTCGCGCGTCGAGCGTCGCGGACAGGGTGGGATAGCGCCAGAAGCTGCCCAATTGCTTGTCCTCGGATGTTCCGAAGAGCGTGTAGTTGAGGACGGCACCGGTGCTGCCGCGCTCGGGCTTCGGCGCGGGCGTGGCGCTGGAAGGCTGCGCGTCGTAGGTCTTGGGCAGGCGCCCCTCCGGCGGCAGCCTGATATCGATCCGCTGCGCCGCCTCGTCATAGCGGAAGGTCAGGCCGGGAATGGCGAGCAGGGCGACCTCGTCCGCCGCCTTGAAGGCACCGGGGACCTTGACGCCAAGCTCCTCCAGCTCCTTGCGAAGCGCCAGGATGTCACCGCGAGGATTTTGACGAAAGGCGCCGATCAGGCCGATCGCCTGGCCGTCGAGAAGAACATCGAGATGCAGCTCGCGGCCGGCACCGTCCTCGCCTCGAGCGGGGTTCGCAGCCCAGCACGCCGATCCAAGCACCAGCATCGCCATGGCTGCGAACCTAGCGGCTGGCGGACACCGGCAGCGGCGCATTGAACGAGCCAATGTCGGTCATGCCGGAAATCGTGAACCGCGCGCCCGACCTCGCTGACGGCGACGAGGGAAGGACCCATTGCATCGACGAACCGCCGAGCGAATAGCCGAGAAGCCCCTTCGTCTCGGACACCACCTTTCCGGAGGCGTCGCGGATCGTGATCGCGGCGAAGCGTGCGCGCCTTTCTCCGCTGTTCACCGCGCTCAGGGTCAAGCCCTTGTCATGGCGGCTGACCGACCAGGCGACCGAGGCGGGCGAAGCGGATTTCCGGCTGAAGAAGACGGGCACCACATGGCGCATGACCAGAGCCACGGTTCCGGGCGTGCGGTTCGGCTTGGGCAATTCGTCGATGACCAGCCGATACGCCTCCTCTCGCGCGACGGGCTGCCCCGTCACCCGGACGATCCGGACCGTGTAATCCTGACGGGAACGCAGCTGAACGACCGGCGGGCTGGCCACGACGTCGTCCACGGGCTCAAGCCGTTCGGCTCCGTCGCGCTGGATCCAGCGAAAGACGCGGATCTGGGCGGTGATCGGTTCGACATCCGTGTTGCGCAGGGTGATCGTCGCCGTGTTTCCGGGCGCCGGGAGGTCCAGCAGCACGGGGGCGACCTGCAGGGAAGCCGCATCCGCCACTCCGGCGATGAGGCTTGCAAAACCAATTCCGATGACCGCGCTCTTCATGCGGGTTTCCTTCTGTTCCGGCACAGCGGCAGGGATCGGCGCTGCGCATGCAGCTCCGTCGCGCCTCCTTCGGTTAGGCCTGGTCGATCGTCGGCGGCAGGCGAGCGCAATTGCGCCGGTCAGTAGGTCACCGTCACCGTGATGGTGTCGGTGTAGAGCGCCGGCGCGGGGGTGGTTTGGGGCGGAACCCGGCCGTAGACGGTATAGTTCTGCGCCGCGCCGCTCCCGATCCCGGCAACGGTATCCGTCGCGATGGTCGATCCCCAGTTCTGGGTTCGGCCGGCGTCACGGAAAAGCGCGTAATTGATCAGGCCGCCGGTCCCCGCCATTTGGCGCGTCGTGACGGAGCCACCATTCACGCCCTGGTTGAGCCCGATGGAATAAGGCGTCGTGGCCGTGCACTGGACGCTGATAGTACTCGTCGAATCGACATTCGCCGAAAGGACGCCGGCGTTGCCGAAGTTAAGATCCGAGGCACTGACAACAATGCAGGTAGCCTGGATATTGATCTGAACCTGGAAATTGCCCGTAGCCGTGGCCGCATTCGAGGCACTTGACACAAGGGAAGCTATCAGTACTGCCGGAACGAAATGTATTCTTGCCATAATGAAAACATCCATTGTCAGGAATTTAGGCAAGTCGATACAATAGGAGTATTGGGCCAGCTTGGTTAATGGATGCTTAACATCGCAACCTGAGCGTGCTGGCGCCGGCGTCCGTTCACGCACCTCACGCGGCCTGCAATCCTCGGAACGAGGCCCGCAGCGCTGCTGCGCCTCGTTCCGGCGGAAGCGGCCCCCAACGACGTCGACGCCCTGCTTTTCTGAAGCGAAACCGGTCCGCCGCCGGCTCCTACGATCAGCTTCCGATGGACAGGCCATCCATGCCGGCAAGCGCATCGAGCTCTTTCGCAATCCCGGCCTGGAGCCAGAGAGCGATCTCGACGACGACGGGGCTCAGGGGCTTGGACCGGGGCGCGACCAGGCTATGGTGCTGGCCGGTGCGGATGACGAGATCCGAGGCGGGCACCAGCATGCCCTTCAACAGCATGCTCGCGATGACGCTGACCCAGCCGAGCGCGATGCCCTCGCCGTTGAGAGCGGCCTGGAGAATGACGGAGTAATCCGTGAATTCGTGCCAGACGCCACGGGACGTGCCGCGATGGACGACGTTGCCCCATTCCTTGGCCCATTTGGGGGTCGCGTGGTCCGTCAGCCACAGGAACACATGTCCGGCCCCATCGCCCTTATGGTCGAGCGGGCCGCGGGCGCTGAGATAGGCCGGGCTGCACACCGGGAAAATGATCTCGGGCGCGAAAGACCAGCGATGAAAGCTTTCATCGTCGTCGGCGACGATGCGGGTGGCGAGATCGACATTGTCCGGGATGCCGCGCAGGACGCCCGGAACCAGATCGAAGCGGATATCGACCTGCGGGAATGCCGCATTGAACTCGCTGAGACGCGGCAGCAGCCAATGGGCCACGAAAGAGCTCGACATCGAAAGCGTGACGACAGGCTTCGTCGAACTCTTGCGACGCTGGATCGCCTCGATGGTCTCGGCAATACGGGTGACGGCCTCACCGAGGACGTCATGGAGCGCGCGCCCGTCAATGGTCAGCTCGATTCCACGCGCGCGGCGTTCGAAGAGCTTGACCCCGATGGCCGCCTCCAGCTCGGCGACGCTGCGGCTGATCGAGGGTTGGGTGACATTGAACTCGGCCGCCGTCGCCGTGAAGCTGCCGGTGCGTGCCGCGGCCTCGAAGATCAGCAGCCCGCGCGCCGACGGAACCAGGTGAGGAAGAAGAGCCATACGCTCAGCGTATCTCTCGCCAAGCTTTTTTCAATCTACTCCGCTTCCGGCATCTGCCGCAGGATCGCAGGGAGATCAGCCATATGACAGCGGCAGCGCAGCTTCGCAGCTGTCATCACGCATGCGTATAGGCTTTGGCTTTGACGAGGACAATTCGGTGAGTGCAGCACAGCTAACCGCCGCTCCAGCGCCCGGTGCAAGCCTCGACCCGCTTCTCGAGGCGTTCGCGATCAAGAAACTGCGTTTCCGGAATCGCATCGTCAGCACCAGCCACGCCTCCATGCTCGACGATGGCGGGCTGCCGCTGGAGCGCTATCAGCGCTACCATGAGGAAAAGGCCCGCGGCGGGCTCGCCATGACGATGATCGGCGGCTCGGCGATGACCTCCCCCGACTCCAGCTGGGGCGGCGGCCAGCTCGATCTCTCCAGCGACCGCATCATTCCGCATCTGGCGCAATTATCGGCGCGCATCCACGGCCATGGCGCAGCCGTGATGTGCCAGGTCTCGCATCTCGGCCGCCGTGCCACCTCCTATGGCTGGAACTGGCTGCCGGTGCTGGCGCCGTCGCGCGTGCGGGAGACGCGCAACCGCAACTTTCCCAAGGAAATGGATGAGGCGGATATCGCGCGGATCATCCGGGATTACGCCGATGCGGCGCTGCGTTGCATGGAGGGCGGGCTCGACGGCGTCGAGACCGTGACGGGAGGCCATCTCATCGGCCAGTTCCTGTCGCCGCTCACCAACAAGCGCAGGGATCGCTTCGGCGGCTCGCCCGAGAACCGCGCCCGCTTCGGCCTGATGGTCCATGAGGCCATTCGCAAGCGCGTCGGTGACGACGCCGTGGTCGGCATCCGCTTCGTGATCGACGAAGGCGTCGCCGATGGATCGAGGTTCGAGGATTGCCTGCAGCTCGCCCGCATCTTCGAGCGCGAGGGGCACATCGATTACTTCAACTGCATCTACGGCCGCATGGACACCGATCTGGCGCTGGCGGAAGACAACATGCCCGGCCTGTTCCAGCGCAGCGCGCCCTATCTCGACAAGGTGGCGCAATTCCGCCGCGAGACGAAGCTGCCGCTGATCCATGCCGGCGGCATCCGCGATATCGCAACGGCCCGCCATACGATCCGCGAGGGCATCGTCGACCTGATCGGCATGACGCGCGCCCACATTGCCGACCCGCATATCGTCAACAAGCTCATCCGGGGCGATGAGGAGCGGATCAGGCCCTGTGTCGGGGCGTCCTACTGCCTCTACAAGAAGGTCAACTGCATCCATAACCCCGCCAGCGGGCGCGAGACCGTGCTCGGTCACGAGGTGAAGCCGGCTTCGCGGCGCCTCAAGGCCGTCGTCGTCGGTGGCGGCCCCGCAGGCCTCGAAGCGGCCCGCGTCTGCGCCGAGCGCGGCCATTCCGTCATCCTGTTCGAGGCGGCGCCCAGGCTCGGCGGCCAGCTGCTCGTGGCAACGGCCGCGGTCGAACGGCGCGACCTGATCGGCATCGTCGACTGGCGGATCGGCGAATTGGCGCGGCTCGGCGTCGATATCCGCACGAACTGCTATGTCGAGGCCGACGCGGTGCGCGCCGAGGAGCCCGACCTCGTCATCATCGCCACGGGCGGCGTTCCCGACACCGACTGGCTGGAGGGCGCCGAGCTCTGCGACACAGTCTGGGACGTGCTGACCGGAACGGTGCCGGGCAAGGACGACGTGCTCGTCTACGATGGAACCGGGCGGCAGGCGGCGGCGTCCTGCGTCCTGCATCTCGCCCAGCAGGGCAAGACGGTCTCCATCGCCACCCCGGACGACGCGCTTGCCATCGAGATGTCCTATATCGACAGATCCGGCTTCAGGAAGCGCTTTGCGGAGCTTGGCATCCGCTCCTTCACCGAGATCAGGCTGGAGAAGGTCGAACGCCGGGGCAACGCCCTTCAGGCCAGCTTCCGCCACGAGCTGACCGGTGCGCAAAGCCGGATCGAAGCGAGCCAGATCGTCATCGAGCACGGCACATTGCCCGCCGCCGAGATCTATCACGCGCTGAGAGCGCTCTCGGCCAATGACGGTGTCACCGATACCGCTTTCATGGTCGGCGATGCGGAGGCTGAAGCGCCTCCGGCCGGCAGCTTCCTTCTGCATCGCATCGGCGACGCCGTGTCGAGCCGGGACATCTATTCATCGATCTACGAGGCCTACCGGCTCTGCTCGAAGCTTTGAGCGGGGCGCGCCCGGACGATGGACATGGCATCGTCGCGTGGACCTTGCGAAGCTTCACAGGAAGCACTGTTCACGCCGTCGGAAAGTAAATCGTCGCCGTAATTTAGAATATTTATAATGTTTTGGCCTCGGCTAGCCCTTTTCTCGCAGGGCCGTTAAGAGGTCGCCCCACAGACAACTTTCCTTGGACATGACGCGTGGGCAGCTTCAAATCGCTTGTGATCGCGGTCGGGCTTTGCGTCGCCGGCGGCGTTGCGACCCCGGTTGCGGCAGCTCCGAACAGCTACCCGCTGACGCTCGACAATTGCGGCGTGAAGATCACCTTCCAGAAGGCTCCGCAGCGGGCCATCGGCCTCGGCCAGAACAGCGCCGAAATCATGCTGCTACTCGGGCTCCAGGACAGGATGGTGGGCACCGCCTTCTGGCCAAGCAAGGTCCTGCCGCAGCTTGCCGACGCCAATGCCAAGGTGAAGCTCCTGACCGTGGAGTTCCCGACCTTCGAGAGCCTCCTCGCCGAGAGGCCGGATTTCGTCGCAGCCGCCCTTCCCACGCTGCTCGGTCCGAGCAGCAAGGTCGCCAAGCGCGAGGATTTCGAGCGCGTCGGCGTTCCCAGCTATCTGTCCCCCAGCACCTGTCTCGATACGAAGGGCAGCAAGGACGCCTATGGCAGCCGCGCCCAGCTCTGGAGCACGGATGCGCTCTATCAGGAGATCGACGAGCTCTCGCGGATCTTCGACGTCGCGGATCGCGGCCAGGCCCTGATCGCCGATTTCAAGGCGCGTGAGGCGGCGCTGCGCGCCAGCGTGACACCGGGCGACCGGAAACTCTCCTACGTCTTCTGGTTCTCCAGCCCTTCTCCCTCCGCCGACGCCTATCTCGGCGGCAAGAACGGCGCCTCGGGCTTCATCGCCGACCTGCTCGGCGGTCGCAACGCCATCCAGACCGAGGCCGAATGGCCGACGCTGGGCTGGGAAGGCATCATCGCGGCGAAGCCCGACGTGATCGTCGTCGCCAGCCTCGACCGCAACCGCTGGGAGCTCGACAAGCCGGAGGCCAAGATCAAGTTCCTGACCACGGACCCGGCGGTCAGCCAGCTCGCCGCCGTCAGGAACAAGGCGATCGTCGTCATGGATGGCCAGGCGATGAACCCCACCGTCCGGACGATCTACGGCGCCGAACAGGTGGCGCAGCAGTTGAAAGCGCTCGGCCTGCTGAAGTGAACGGGGAATACGGCGCCCTCCAGGGCAAGGCGGCCCTGGCCGGCCTGCTGCTGGGATCGCTGGCGGCGATCGGACTCGCCATCGGTCTCAGCGTCGGCATCGGCGACCTGCCGATCCCGCTCGGCACGACGCTCGCCGCCGTCACCAACCGGCTGGGCTGGTCGTCGGTCGAGATCGATCGCGTCTACGAGACGGTGATCTGGGATTACCGCTTGAGCCGCGCTCTGGTCGCCGCCTTCTGTGGCGCCGGCCTCGCACTCTCCGGCGCGATCATGCAGTCGCTGCTGCGCAACCCGCTCGCGGAACCCTATGTGCTCGGCATCTCGGCGGGCGCATCGACCGGCGCGGTCGCCATCATCATCCTGGGTCTGGGCGGCGGCGTTCTCTCGCTGTCCGGCGGCGCGTTCCTCGGCGCCTTCGCCGCCTTCTGCTTCGTCGCCCTGCTCTCGAACGGCACGCGCGGCGGCGCCGACCGCACCATCCTGGCGGGCGTAGCGGCTTCGCAGCTCTTCAATGCCGCGACCTCCTATATCGTCACCACCTCCGGCAACGCCCAGCAGGCCCGCGACGTCATGTTCTGGCTTCTCGGCAGCTTCGGCGGCGTGCGCTGGCCGGAGTTCATGCTGGTTTCGGTGGTCGTCAGCCTCGGGCTCGTCGCCTGCCTCTGCTATGCCCGGACGCTCGACACTTTCGCCTTCGGCGACGAGACCGCCGCCTCCCTCGGCGTCAATGTCGGGCGGGCCCGGATCGTCCTCTTTGCCCTGACCGCGATGATGACCGCGACCATCGTCAGCATGGTCGGCTCGATCGGCTTTGTCGGCTTGATCGTGCCCCATACCGCCCGGGCCCTGATCGGCCCCCTCCATGTCCGGCTCCTGCCGGCCTGCGTGCTGATCGGCGCGGTTTTCATGGTCTTGGCGGATGTCGCTTCGCGTGCCCTGATCCCGCAACAGGTGCTCCCGATCGGCGTCGTCACCGCTCTCGTCGGCGTGCCGTTCTTCTCGATCATCCTCTACCGGCTGCAGCGTGCCTCATGAGCATCACGGCAGAGAATCTGGTCTGGCGGATCGGAAGCAGGACGATCGTCGACGGCGTCTCCTTTGCCGCCGAGCCCGGCCGGATGCTGGGATTGCTCGGCCCCAACGGCTCCGGCAAGACCTCGCTCCTGCGCCTTTTGACCGGTCTGAAGCGGCCGCAATCGGGCCGCGTGCTGCTGGATGGAAGCGATCTCGCATCGCTGGGTGCCCGAACGGTGGCGCGTCGCGTCGCCTTCGTCGAGCAGCATGCGACCACCAGCGCCAATCTCCGTGTCGTCGATGTCGTCCGGCTCGGACGATTTCCGCATCGCTCCTGGATGTCCCGCTGGACCCATGCGGACGACCGTGCCGTGGACGAGGCGCTCCAGCGCGCCGGCATGCAGGACCGGCGCAACGAGCGCTGGCAGAGCCTGTCGGGCGGCGAGAAGCAGCGCACGCATATCGCCAGGGCGCTCGCACAGACGCCGACCGAGCTGATCCTCGACGAGCCGACCAACCATCTCGACATCCAGCACCAGATCGGCGTGCTGAAGCTCGTCGCGAGCCTGCCGATCACCAGCGTGGTCGCCCTGCACGACCTCAACCACGCCGCCATGTTCTGCGACCGGGTGATCGTCATGCAGCAAGGCCGGATCGTGGCGTCCGGACCGCCGGACGCGGTGATCAGCGAGACGCTCCTGCGGGAGGTCTTTTCAGTCGAGGCGCGCGTCGAGGCGTCTCCTCACCATCACAGACCGCATATCCACTATCTGCGGTGACCGCGGCGCGCTCTGCTGCGGGGTGAGGCTGCCGCGAGCAACTCGGCAGTTTTTTTGCCGCCGCCATTTCCTTCAGAACCGCGCCAGTCGGCGATCGATCGCATCCTGCAGATGGTACCAGCCACTGACAATGGGCAGGAACCAGGGGCGGCCATCGTAGAGCGGCACCGGAATTTCGGGGAAGGCAGGGTCGTCGAAGGCGCTCCTGCGGTTCTGCTTCCCGAGCAGCTTCAGTGCCGATTGGTGGCCGAGATAGGTCATCAGCGCGACACCGTTGCCATTGCAGCCGACGGCGAAGTCGATGCCCCCGAGCTTGCCCATATGCGCGATCTTGTCGGCGGTCATGCCGACCTTGCCGCTCCAGCAATGCGTGACCTTGTAGCCCGCAAGCTGCGGCCAGACCTTCAGCATCATGGCATGAAGCCGTGGCGCCGCCTCGCGTTCCGGCACGTTGAGCATGCCGGGCCTGCTGCCGAACAGGATGCGCGTGCCGTCCGGAGACGGGCGGGTATAGATCAGCTCGCGCTTGGAATCGGTGATCATGCGCCGGCCGGGATTGATCTCGGCCATCAGCTCCGGCGGCAGCGGCTCGGTCGCGATCTGGTAGCTGCGCACGCCGACGATCCGCTTGTGCAGGAAGCCGCTCGCCTTGTCGCTATAGCCGTTGGTGCCGAAGAAGACATGGCGCGCGCGAACCATGCCGCGACCGGTCTCGACCGCGTGGAAGCCGTTCGCCAGCGGGCCGACCTTGAGGACCGGGGCATGCGAGCGCAGCTTTGCGCCATTGGCCTGCGCGAGGCGGCGCAAGGCGCGGTGATACTTCGCCGGATGGAGGCCGCCATAATCGTCGATGACGATGCCGCCATGGTAGAAATCCGTCTTCGTGATCTCGTGCTGCCGCGATTTCGGAATCTCGTGGACGGTGACGCCGGTGTGCTTCGCCAGCAATTCGCCATGGCGGCGCAGCCGGTCGTAATGACCAGGCACATGGGCGCCGAAATAGCGGCCGAAGACACCGAGATCGGCATCGAGCTCCTTCTCGCGGATCAGGCTCTTGAGGTGCTCGTAGGATGACAGCGAATCCTCCAGAAGCCGTTCCATGCGCGCGGCATCGACGCCCTTGATCGCGCCGCCGATGACGAGCTTCTGGCCGCTCGAGACCATGCCGCCGGAGCGCGTCGAGGCGCCGGCGCCGAGTTCCTCCGCATCGACGACCGTGACGTCGACACCATTGCGAGCCAGTTCGGCCGCAGCCGAGAGGCCGCAATAGCCTGAGCCGACGACAAGGATATCGGTCTCCTCCGGCAGCGGGTCACGTGCGGTCTCGGGCGGGGCCGCGTCCCACCAGTACGGATCGGTTGTGAAGTTCGGCGCGAGAACGCCGGTCGGCTCAGCCATGGGCGGCCTCTCCGAAGGATCTGATGTTGGACAGGAAAGTGCGGGTGCGCTCGTGCCGGGGCGCGCCGAAGAAGGCATCCGGCGGCCCCTCCTCGACGATCTGCCCCTCCGCCATGAACACGACGCGATCGGCGACCTCGCGGGCAAAGCCCATCTCATGCGTGACGACGACCATGGTCGTGCCCTCCCGGGCAAGATCCTTCATCACGTCGAGGACGCTGCCGATCGTCTCAGGATCCAATGCAGATGTGGGCTCATCGAAGAGGATCGCCTTCGGCCGCATGGCGAGCGCGCGGACGATGGCGACGCGCTGCTGCTGCCCGCCGGACAGGGCAGACGGATAATCCAGCGCCTTGTGGGCAAGCCCGACGCGCGTCAGCAGCGCCCGCGCCTCCTCCTCGGCCTTGGCGCGCGGCACGCCCCGGCGGCGCTCCGGCGTGATCGTCATGTTGCGCAGCACGCTCAGATGCGGGAACAGCGCGTAGTCCTGGAAGACCATGCCGACCTCGGTCCGCATCTGCTGCCAGGCGCTCTCGTGATGGATATCGACCGGTTTTCCGGCGATGTGGAGCGTGCCTTCGTCGGGCCGGACGAGGCCGTTGATGCAGCGGATCAGCGTGCTCTTGCCGGAGCCGCTCGGCCCGATCAGGACCACGACGCTACTCGCCTCGACATCGAGATCGATGCCGCTGAGCGCCCGATGCGCACCGAAGCGCTTGCCGATGCCGCGCAAGCTGATCAGCGGCTGGGCGCTCATGCGGCGAGCTCCCGCATGGCGCGTTTCAGCTCCTCGCGCGCGCCCTGCAGATCCCCGCGCTTGCGTGCCAGAACGCCACGGCGATTTTCGAGCCGCACCTGCGCCGCCTCCACCGCCTGCGCGACCGCATCCGGGGCCGGCCCGCCGGGAACAAGGCGCGCAGCGACGCTTGCCGCCGGGTCGAGGCTCTCGCGGACGCGATCCGCCGGCAGGCCGAGCGACCGGCCAAGCTGATCCTGGGCTGCCGCATCGACCATCCCGGTGGTGATGCCGTCGGCGGCGAGGCCGGCATCCATCGCCGCGCGGACGACCCCGCCAACGACGTGATGCGCCTCGCGGAACGAGAGATCGGCCTCCCGCACCATCAGGTCGGCGAGATCGGTCGCGGAGGCGAAATCCTCGGTGACGCGGCGCTTCATCAAGGCCGCGTTCGGCCGGGCCGTGGCGATGATCAGATCGAAGAGCGAGAGGCAGCGCAGCGTCTCCTCGCCCGCCTCCCAGACCCCGCGCATCCCCTCGCGATTGCCGTCGATGGTGTTGGTGAAATGCGTGCCCTTCACCGCCGTCGCGGAGGCGACGTAAAGACCGAGCAGATGGCCGGCCTTGCCCTTGAGGTGTTCGAGCACCACCGGGTTCTTCTTCTGCGGCATGATGCTCGACGTGCCGGTCACCCGATCCGGGAACTCGATCGTCTGGAATTCGTGCGAGACCATCACATGGTAGTCCTGCGCCACGCGGCTCCACCCCAATGCGATCTGGGTGAGCGCCGACAGGATCTCGAGCCCGAAATCCCGCGTCGCGACGGCATCGAGGGCATTTTCCACCAGCCCCTGGAAGCCGAGTGAGCGTGCGACCGCCTCCCGGTCGATCGCGAAGGTCGTTCCGGCAAGCGCGCCTGCTCCGAGCGGACTGATATTGGTGCGCGCCCAGGCATCCGTCAGGCGGCCGTGGTCGCGTTCGAGCGACTGCGCGACGCCGGCGAGATAGAAGCCGTAACTGATGGGCTGCGCCGGCTGGAGATGGGTGTAGCCCGGCATCACCACCTCCCGGAAGCGGAAGGCTCCGTCGAGTGCGTGCTCCTCGACCGAGAGCAGAGCCTGGCTCGCGTCGAGCAGCAGGTCGCGGGCGCGCAGCCGGTCGATTCCCGAGGTCAGGTCATTGCGGCTGCGGGCGATATGCATCCGCCCGCCGGCCTCGGTCCCGATCAGCTTGATCAGATGCGCCTCGAAATTGAAGTAGGAATCCTCGCGTTGCGGGTCGAGTTCGACGACCTCGGGCCCGTCGGCCTCCATGCGCAGGAGCCCCGCGGCAAGCGCTTTCGCAGCCTGCGGTGAGATCAGCCCGCAGCGCGCGAGCATCAGCACATGGGCCTGGTTGAGGTCGCTCATATAGCCGAAGACGGTGCGGAAATCCCGCGCGAGCCGCGGCGCGTAGATGTGCTCGCAGACCTCCTCGGCGACCTTCTCGGTCAGACGGCGGCTGACTTTCGATTCCATGACGGCTTCCCCAGTATCCAGGTGAGTTTGCGAAGATCAGGGCAGTTGCGCTGCCGGCGCGGCCGAGGAGATCGCCTCCGGACGGGCTTGCGGGCGGTCGCGCTTCAGCCGGTGCTCCAGCCAGCGGCCGAACCAGGTCAGCGTCGAGCAGATGACGAAATAGGTGAGCAGGACCGCGGCATAGACGGTGAAGGCCGGATTCCAGCCCTCCATCATCGTCGTGCGCTCGACGATGATCTGCCCGACCTTGAAGAACTCGTTGACCCCGACGAGCGCGCCGAGCGACGTCGCCTGCACGAGCAGCGTCAAGAGCCCGACGAAGGGCGGCAGGATCGCGCGCAGGGCCTGCGGGCCGGTGATGAAGAGATAGATTTCCCAGGTCTTCAGCCCGAGCGCGGCGGCGCTCTGCCATTGATGCCTCGGCACCGCATTGAAGCCGCCGCGGACGATCTCGATGCCGTTGGCGCTGCCCCAGACCGAAAGCCCCACCGTCACGGCCGCGAAGGGCGACAGCTCCAGCCCGAAGAGCGGCGCGACGAAGAACACGAAGAAGATGTTCACGATCAGCGGAATGTCGCGGAAGAGCTCGACATAGATCTTCACCAGCACGCGCAGCCAGCCGAAGCGCAGCGTCGCCAGCGTGCCGAGCACGAAGGAGATGATCGTCGCGAAGAACAGCGTCGCCAGCGCGAGGCCCAGCGTCATGGCGAGGCCTTGCAGGATGAAGGGAAAATTGCGGATCAGCAGCTCCATCTGCGCCCCCTCAATGCCTGAACGGCGCGTTGAGCCGGTATTCCAGCCGGCTCGCGAGGAATGAGAGGGCGAGGACCAGCAGGAGGTAGATCACGCAGATCGCGGAGAACATCTCGATGGTGCGGAAATCCATCGAGATCCGGTCGATCGCGACATAGGTCAGCTCGGCCAGGCCGATCGCCTGCAGATAGGAGGAGTTCTTCAGGAGCGAGATCGAGGTGTTCAGCATCGACGGCAAACCGACGCGGATCGCCATCGGCGCGGCGACGAGCCGGAAGAAGCGCCATGGCGACAGGCCCAGCGAGAAGGCGGCTTCCCGCAGGCCCTTGCCGACCGTCTCGAGCCCGCCGCGGATATTCTCGATCTGGTAGGCGCCGGCCCAGATGGTGAGGCACAGCACGCCCGACCAGAACAGCGAGAGTCTGAGCCCCAGGCCCGGCAGGCCGTAGAAGATGAAGAAGAGCTGGGCCAGCAGCGGCGTGTTGCGGATGAACTCGACATAGCCGACGACAAGCTTGTCGAGCACCGGCACTTGCAGCACGCGCGCCGCCGCGCCGAACACGCCGACCAGGATCGAGAGCACGATCGAGAGCGCGCTGACCTGCACCGTCAGCCACAGGCCGCGCATCAGCGCCGGCCATTGCGCAGTGAGATAGGCAAAGTCGAACTCCATGGCACGCGCTCCTCTCGCTGCCAGGCTGCCGGGGTGCCGGGAGCGCGAACCGCTCCCGGCGCTTGCCTGCGCTCAGCGCGCGCTGGGCTTCGGCTTGGTGAAGGCGTCGACGTAGAAGGGCCGGATCTCGGCCGGGATCCACTTGTCGACCCATTTGCCGTAGAGGCCCTCGGCCTTCATGCGGTCGAGCGCGGCATCGACATAGGCGAGCCATTCCGGCTCGTTCTTGCGCACCCCGACGGCGGCGTCCGAGACGGCGAAAGGCTCGCCGACGAGCCGCAGGCTCGGATCCTTGGCGGCGATGACCACGAGCGTGGCGGCATCATGCGTATAGGCGTCACCGCGGCCCTGCTTCAGTGCCTGCAGCGCATCGGATGCCGTGTTCAACCTCAGGCCCTCGAGCTTGGGCATGTTGTCCTCGAACCATTTCGCCTGGGTCGAGCCCTTGAGCATGATCACGGTCTTGCCGGCGACATCGTCGAGCTTCTTGATCGGGCTGTCCTTGGCGACGAGCATGTCCGAACCGCCCCAGCGATAGGGCTTGGAGAAGTCGATCACGCGGGCGCGCTCGGGCGTGACGCCGAGCGTGGCGATCAGGATGTCGACCTTCTTGCCGGCCAGCTGCGGGATGCGGTTCTCGGCCGTCACGCAGGTCAGCTCGATCTTGTCCGGCGAGCCGAAGGCCCAGGCGGCGATCTGGATCGCCATCTCGGTCTCGACGCCGGCGAACTTGCCGGTTTCGTCCTTGTAGCCATAGGGCGGCTGGTCGCAGCGCACCCCGGCCTTGAGGACGCCTGCGGATTTGATCGCTTCCGGTAGTGGAGGCAGACTCTGGGCCTGGGCCCCGAGCGAGAGCGTGAAGGCGGTGGCGGCGAAAGCCGAGAGCGCCGATAGGCGCGAGACGAGCGTGGTCATCCGTTTTCCCTCTGTTGGACCGATGGATCGGTTCTCTGTGGTGAAACGCCGGTCGTTGCCGGCTGCGCGAGCGCCCCGTCCGGGGCAGCTTCATCCTGGGGCCTCGCGGCCATGTCGCTGTCGCCGGGATCGCGCGATCCCGAACCCGTGAGCACGATCACGGCGTGGCGGCCCGCGAGCCCACCGCCTGCGGCGAGTATGGCCAGCGCAGCCAATGCGGAGGCAGCGGACAGCTCGGCATGGAGCCCGCAGGCCGCGAGGCGGCTTTGCGCCGCTCGCGCTGCCCCATCATCGACCGGAACAGCGCGGCCGGTGCTGGCACGCAGCGCCTCGACCGCCTGCCATGTCACCGTGCTGCCGGCGATCGAAGCCTGGGCGGTGTCGCCGGCAAACGGCTCGCGGTAATCGGCGCCGGCGAGCACCCGCTCCAGCCGCGCGAAGGGCTCGGCCGCGACCAGCATCGGCACACCCGCGCCGATCTCCTCGAAGCCGAGGCGGATGCCGGACAGAAGATCCCCGCGCGAACAGGGCATGACGACGAGATCGGGCATCGTCCCCGCTGCCAGCTCCGCCGCGATCTTCTTGTAGCCTTCGATACCGAAGGGGTTGGTGCCGATGGCCGGCACCATGTAGTTCGTCGCCGCGAAGGCTCCCTCGCCGACGCGCTTCGCGAGATGCTTCCAGCGGACCATGCTGTCGGCAAAGCTGACCAGCGTCGCACCATATGCGGTGATCGCCCGGCGATAGACCCGCGGCAGCGCTTCGGTGGTCGCGATCTCCGCGGAGAGCCCGGCACGGGCGGCGTAGGCCGCCACCGAGAGGCCGCCATTGCCGCTCGACGCCGCCACGACGCGTTCGGCGCCGCGATCGAGAGCCCGCGCGATCAGCTGCGCGCTCATCCGGTCCTTGTGCGAGCCCGTCGGATTGCACCATTCGAGCTTTGCGGACAGCTTGCCGAGCTTCAGCTCGCTCGCCAGCTCAGGCAGCTCGACCAGTGGCGTGCCGCCTTCACCCAGGGAGAGGGCCTCGGGATAGGGCAGCGAGGCGCCGCGCTCGCCGGGCAAATAGGTCAGCCGCAGATTGGACGCATGTCCCTCGGCGGCGCAGCGCGGGCAACCCGCCTCGTACTCCGCGACCGGCCAGGGCTCGGCGCAGCGCAGGCAGGCCATGCCGGTGAGGCGGGACGTCACGGCGATGCTCGGGCGCGTTGACATGGCCAAAAGTATTGTCTTGGCCATCTATCTGGTCAAATCTCAGTTTTTGGCTCTTCTATTCACCAGTGATATGAGCTTGCCGATGAATCTCCGACAGGTGGACGCGTTCCGGACCATCATCTTGCGCGGCTCGATGACGGCGGCGGCGCAGGAGCTGCGAACCTCCCAGCCCAGCATCAGCCGGCTGATCGCCGAGCTGGAGGCCGAGATCGACCTCAAGCTGTTCGAGCGGAAAGCGGGGCGGATTCGGCCGACGCAGGAGGGCCTGGCCTTCTATCGCGAGGTCGAACGCAGCTATATCGGGCTGGAGACCCTCTCCTACGCCGCGCGCGACATCCGCATCTTCGGGACGGGGCGCCTGCGCATCGCGGCGATGCCGGTGATGGCGCTGGGCTTCATTCCGCGCTGCATCCGGCGCTTCAAGGAGCGCTTTCCGCAAGTCAGCATCTCACTGCAGATGGGCCATGACGGCACGGTCACGCGCTGGATGTCGTCATCCTATTGCGACATCGGCTTCATCGCGAACGTGATCGACATTCCGCGCGTCGAACATCGCCCGCTCTACATGATCCCCGGCGTCTGCGCCCTTCCGCCGGGACACCGCCTTGCGAAACGCGACCGCATCACGCCCAAGGATCTCGAAGGCGAGGCCTTCATCTCGCTTTCGCTCGAGGATGGCGCGCGAGCCCGTGTCGACCGCATCTTCCAGGATGCGGGCGTGCGCCGCCATCTCGCGCTGGAAACGCCGTTCAGCGCGGCGATCTGCGCGCTTGTCGAGCAAGGGCTCGGCATCGGCATCGTCAATCCGATCGCCGCCGACGACTATCGGCGCAGCGGCATCGTCTTCCGGCCTTTCAAGCCGGAGGTGATGTTCCACGGCCACGCCATGTTCCCGAGCCACCACCGCGCCGACCCCCTCGTCGATGGTTTTCTGGCCGTCGTGCGCGAAGAGCTCGCCGGATACGAAACAACATCGGTGCGCCACGGGGGACCGGCTCCGCAAGGGCCGGTATGATGCCGCCCGCGCCGCGTCTACCGCGTGCTCAATGGAT
The DNA here is from genome assembly GCF_014764685.1 of Allobosea spartocytisi. Taxonomy (NCBI): domain Bacteria; kingdom Pseudomonadati; phylum Pseudomonadota; class Alphaproteobacteria; order Hyphomicrobiales; family Alloboseaceae; genus Allobosea; species Allobosea spartocytisi. Next base: position 128,570 of record NZ_JACXWY010000009.1, on the reverse strand, counting down.
GGATAAACGACGACAAGGATCGACTGCACTTAAGCCGTCGATTTGATTGGCGCTCCCTAGGGGACTCGAACCCCTGTTTTCGCCGTGAGAGGGCGACGTCCTAGACCGCTAGACGAAGGGAGCAGCGCCGGTCGAGGGCGCTATGTAGTCGGAGCGTTGCGCCGCCGCAACTCCTTTTTCACGGGAGACGGCAAAAGTTTTGCCGCCTCCCGCCGGGGCTTCCGAAGCGGACGCGCTCCCGCCGATGAAGAGCGGGATCGCGTCGCGCATGTGGCGAGAGGCCTAAAGAGGCCGGCCGAGGCGCTTAGGCCGCCTTCTCCGTCAGCGCCGGATAGTCGGTGTAACCACGCGCGTCGCCGCCATAGAAGGTCTCGGCTTGCGGCGTGTTGAGCGGTGCATCGCGCTCCAGTCTTTCGACAAGGTCGGGATTGGCGATGAAGGCCTTGCCGAAGGCGATCGCATCGGCCCGCCCGCTCTCCACCGCCGCGATCGCCGTCTCGCGATCGAAGCCGTTATTGGCGATATAGGCGCCCTTGAAGGCCTTGCGCAGCGCATCGTAATCGAAGGGCGCGATGTCCCGCGGGCCGCCTGTGGCGCCCTCGACCACGTGCAGGAAAGCCAGCCCCCGCGCGCCGAGCTCGGCGACAAAATGGCCGAACACCGCCTGCGGGTCGCTGTCGGAAATCCCGTTGGCCGGGCTCACCGGCGAGATGCGGATGCCGACGCGCCCCTTGCCGATCGCCTTCGTCACCGCGTCGACGACCTCGAGCGGGAAGCGGACGCGGTTCTCCACGGATCCGCCATAGGCGTCCGTGCGCTGGTTGGTGCCGTCCTTCAGGAACTGGTCGATCAGATAGCCATTGGCGCCGTGGATCTCGATGCCGTCGAAACCGGCCTTGCGCGCATTCTCCGCCGCGCGGGCATAGTCCGCGACGATGCCGGGCAATTCCTCGGCAGGCAGGGCGCGCGGCTGCGAGACCTCGGCGAAGCCGCTTTCGATATAGGTCTTGGTCCGGGCGGCAACCGCCGAGGGCGCGACCGGCGCCTTGTTGCCGGGCTGCAGCGAGACATGGCTGACGCGGCCGACATGCCAGATCTGGGCGACGATCTTGCCGCCCTCGGCATGGACGGCTTCCGTCACCGCCTTCCAGCCCTCGACCTGCGCCTCGCTATAGATGCCCGGCGTCCAGATATAGCCCTGCCCCTGCTGCGAGATCTGCGTGCCTTCGCTGATGATCAGCCCGGCGCTGGCGCGCTGGCGGTAATATTCGACGTTCAGCGCATTCGGCGCGTCGCTGCCATGCGTGGCGCGGTTGCGCGTCAGCGGCGCCATCACGACGCGGTTGCTCAGCGCGATGTCGCCGATGGTCAGAGGCGTGAACAGCTTCGGCAGGGTTTCTACGGATGAGCTCATGGGATTGTCCTTCGGAACGCGAGGCTCGATGGTAGGCCGGCACGCAACGACGCCGAGCGGTCGTCCGCCATCATGCAGTGCGAAGAAGATAGAGGTTGCAGCGCGGGATGACAGGGCAGCGGCAGGCCGATCTCGTCGACGAAGAGCGATTTCCCGAAGGCGCGCCGGCCATTCAGGAGGATTCCTCTGCCGCCTCCCCGGCGAGAAAAATAATATTCTCCTTCCCGGCATTGAAGCCGGCCCGCCTTGCGCTGGGTGCAGGGCTGAAGCGGGCCTTGGCCCTGATCTATCCGCCGGTCTGCGTTGCCTGCCGGGCTGCGACGGGGGATGCGCAGGCGCTCTGCGCCCATTGCTGGGGCGAGATCGGATTCATCGAGCGACCCTATTGCGAGCGTCTCGGCACGCCCTTCGCCGTCGATCTCGGCCGGGGGCTCCTGTCGCCGGCGGCGATCGCCGATCCGCCGGTCTTCGCCCGCGCCCGCGCCGTCTGCCGCTTCGACGGTGTCGGGCGCGAACTGGTGCACCGGCTGAAATACGGCGACCGGGCGGAACTGGCGGTGACGCTCGGCCGGATGATGGTGCAGGCTGGGCATGAGTTGATCGCCGAGGCCGATCTGATCCTCCCCGTGCCGCTGCACCGGACGCGGCTCTGGAGCCGCCGTTTCAACCAGGCGGCCCTGCTGGCGCAGGTCGTTGCCCGGCTGACCGGCCTGCCCCATGCGCCGGCGGCGCTCGCCCGCCGCAAGCGCACGCGCCAGCAGGTCGGGCTCACCCGCGCCCAGCGCGCCGACAATCTGCAGGGCGCCTTCCGGGTCCCGGACGGCACGCGCCCGCAGATCGAGGGCCGGCGCATCCTGCTGATCGACGACGTGCTGACCACGGGCGCGACCGTCAATGCCGCGGCGCGCGCCTTGCTCAAGGCCGGCGCGCGCCAAGTCGAGGTGCTGACCTTCGCGCGGGTCGTGACGGATGGATGACGACGCACTACATGAGGAACGACGCAACGCTAACCAAGGCCGCCTTCATGCCGCCGATCACGATCTACACCACCTCCTGGTGCCCCTATTGCGCGGCCGCCAAGTCCCTGCTGACCCGGAAGGGTGCGGCCTTCGAGGAGATCGACGTCGAGAGCGGGCCCGGCTTGCGCCAGCAGATGACGGCGCGCGCCGGCGGGCGGACCTCCGTGCCGCAGATCTTCATCGGCGAGAGGCATGTCGGCGGCTCGGACGACCTCCACGCCCTCGACGCGCGCGGCGAGCTCGACCCGCTGCTGGCGGCCTGACCGCCCCGGCGCATGACCGTGGGAGGCGAGCGGCCGGCCGCCACGCGCTCGCCGCCTTGCCGACAGGCTCCCGAACACCCATCTGCCCGACAGGCGCGATTGGTCGCCTTGCTGAAACGCCATGATCCGTTACGCCCTGATCTGCGACAACGCCCACGCCTTCGAAAGCTGGTTCTCGACCTCCGCAGGCTTCGAGGACCAGGCGAAGCGCGGGCTCGTCACCTGCCCGGTCTGCAACAGCGCCAAGGTCGAGCGCGCCATCATGGCGCCGAACGTCGCCCGCACCGATCTCGGCCCTAAGGCGCCCGCGCCCGCGGCCGCGCCTTCCGCACCTGCGCCAGCCCCTGCTCCTGTCGCGCTGATGAGCGAGAAGGAGAAGGCCTTTCGCGAGATGGTCACGGCGCTGCACCGCCATGTCCGCGACAATGCCGAGCATGTCGGCGAGCGCTTCGCCGAGGAAGCGCTGAAGATCCATCACGGCGAGACGGAAGAGCGCGCCATCTATGGCGAGGCGACGCCGGACGATGCCCGGATGCTGCATGAGGAAGGCGTCGAATTCCTGCCGCTGCCGCGCCTGCCGGGCTCGGGGAACTGAAGCCTCCTCGCGCCCACCGGGTTGCGAAAACCGTCGCCCGGGAGTTCCGGGTTCGAACAGAAGCATCCCGCGGCCGCTGAGGTTCAGAGGAACCGCGCCGTCGTCGCGGGCTTGATCCGGGGCGCCATGCCGGTGCGCGAGTCGGCAAAGTTCCGAGCTGAATCCCGGCTCTCCGCTTCCTTCCTGCCGGCACGGCACCGCTTCCTTAAGGCGTCTGCAGGCCCTCCGCCGATAAAAATTCACGGCTCGGAGCGTCCGGGTTTTCCGTTGCGAAAGAGGGCGTTAGCTGAGGCTGCCTCGGCGCCTTCCAGTCACCTCAGCCGCCCTCGCACGCGCCACCCCTTCCTTCCCGGATTAACTTTCTGTTAAGGAATTCAGGTTTCCTTGCCGGAGATCCCGGTCGCCTTCCCGGCAACCCACGGTCCCGAATTCAGGAGGTTGCCGCATGAAGCGGACCGCGATCGCTGCACTTGGTCTTCGTTCCGGCGGCGTACGCCGACATGGCCGCAAAGCGATCCCGCTTCTGATTTCGCTGGCTGCTCCGGTCCTCGGCGCCTGTAGCATGTCGCCTGTCGAGACGGCCTCGACCGCCGCGCCGGCGGCGAAGGAACCGAGCCAGGCGCGCAAGCGCGCCGTCGCCCTCGCCAAGGCCGATCCCCGCGAGAAGGAATGCCTCGTCCGGGCGATGTATTTCGAGTCGAACCGCTCAAGCGAAGCGGGCCTGCTCGGCGTCGGCACGGTGGTGATGAACCGGGTCGAATCGGCGCGCTATCCCGAGACGATCTGCGGCGTGGTCGGCGCACCCCGCCAGTTCGCCTCCGGCGTCCTGACGCGCCCGATGACGGAAAAGACGCTGCCGAAGATCGAGGCTATCGCGGACGATATCCTCGACGGGCGCCGTAACGCGGCGGTCGGATCGGCCAAACATTTCCACACGGCCGGTCTGCGCTTCTCCTACACCAACATGCATTACGTCACGGTGGCCGGCGGCAATGCCTTCTACCTGAAGGGCGAACGGCCCGAGCGTCGCCGCATCTACGAGGAGCCGAACTACCAGCTCGCGGCGGTATCCGAGCCGGCAGCCACCCCGCTCGCGACGGCCTCCTCCGCCGCTTCGACCTCCTCTGCATCCTTCGCATCCGCGCCGCTCGCCTTCGCGCCGCAGCCTTCCGCGCCGACGAACCCCGCCTTCGATTCCGCCGCGGTCAGGCTCGTCCGGAACGCGCCGATGCCGCCGGACCGGCCGCTCGATCTCGACCTGCCGAAGAAGACCGCCCACGCCTTCATCGCCCCTCCCAAGACCGATCGCCGCCTGGCAGCGCTTCTGCCGCCGCCTTCCCCGATGCGGGGCACGATCGTTTCGGAATAACCGATCCGGACCGGGCAAATCTCGGCATCCCGCATCTTGAGGACGGCTTCGCGGAAGCGTGTCTCGAGGGATGAACATGGGCTGCCCCAGGCATTGATCCCGTCCGCCTAACGTCGAAGGGGACATCGCCGCGGCTCTGGCGTTATCTTCGCCGCAGTGCAACATTGAGATTGCTCTGCAAGACCGGGGAAACGTCATGACCGCGATCGACCGAGGCGGCCTGCAGGCGGCGCAGCGCGACAAGCCCTGGATCTTCCGCACCTATGCGGGCCATTCCGACGCGGCTGAATCCAACAAGCTCTATCGCAACAATCTCGCCAAGGGCCAGACGGGCCTCTCCGTCGCCTTCGACCTGCCGACCCAGACCGGCTACGACCCCGACCATGTGCTGGCGCGCGGTGAGGTCGGCAAGGTCGGCGTGCCCGTGAGCCATCTCGGCGACATGCGGACCCTGTTCGACCAGATTCCGCTGGCGCAGATGAACACCTCGATGACGATCAACGCGACGGCGGCCTGGCTGCTCTCGCTCTACATCGCCGTCGCCGACGAACAGGGCGCCGACCGCAGGTTGTTGCAGGGCACGACCCAGAACGATCTCGTCAAGGAATACCTGTCGCGCGGCACCTATGTCTTCCCGCCACGCCCCTCGATGCAGCTCACCACAGACATCGTCGTGTTCACGGCCAGCGAATTGCCGAAATGGAACCCGACCAATGTCTGCTCCTACCATCTGCAGGAGGCCGGCGCCTCGCCTGTGCAGGAGCTTTCCTTCGCGCTGGCGACGGCCATCGCCCTGCTGGATTCGATCCGCGCCCGGCCGGAGGTGAGCGCGGCCGACTTCCCCGGCGTCGTCGGCCGCATCTCCTTCTTCGTGAATGCCGGCATGCGCTTCGTCACCGAGCTCTGCAAGATGCGGGCTTTCGCCGAGCTCTGGGACGAGATCACATTAGGCAGGTATGGCGTTACCGAAGAACAGAGCAGACGCTTCCGCTACGGCGTGCAGGTGAATTCGCTCGGCCTCACCGAGCAGCAGGCCGAGAACAACGTTTACCGCATCTTGATCGAGATGCTGGCGGTCACGCTCTCGAAGAAGGCCCGCGCGCGGGCCGTACAGCTCCCGGCCTGGAACGAGGCGCTCGGCCTTCCCCGCCCCTTCGACCAGCAATGGTCGCTCAGGATGCAGCAGGTCCTGGCCTATGAGACCGACCTGCTTGAATTCGGCGACATCTTCGACGGCTCGACCGTGGTCGACGCCAAGGTCCACGAGCTCAAGGCGGCCGCGCTGGAGGAACTCGCCCGGATCGACGACATGGGCGGCGCGCTCGCCGCCGTCGAGAGCGGCTACATGAAGCAGGCGCTGGTCGAGAACGGCGCGCGGCGCATCGAGGCGATCGAGCGTGGCGAACAGGTCGTCGTCGGCGTCAACAAATTCACCAATAGCGAGCCCTCGCCGCTCTCGGCCGGCGACGGCTCTGTCGTCACCGTGCCGGATTCGGTCGAGATCGAGGCCATCGGCCGGCTGAAGGCCTGGCGCTCCGCCCGCGACGCGAAAGCCGCCGAGGCAGCGCTGGCCGAGCTTGCCGCGAGCGCGCGGGAGGGCCGCAACGTCATGCCGGCCTCGATCGCCTGCGCCAAGGCCGGCGTCACCACCGGCGAATGGGCGCAGACCCTGCGCGAGATCTTCGGCGAATACCGCGCCCCCACCGGCGTCGACACGACGAAGCTTGGCGACGCGACGGGTCTCGCCACCGCCCGGGCCGCCGTCGAGAAGGCGACCGAGCGGCTCGGCCGCCCGCCGCGCTTCCTCGTCGGCAAGCCCGGCCTCGACGGCCACTCCAACGGCGCCGAGCAGATCGCGGTGCGCGCCCGCGATGCCGGCATGAATGTCAGCTATGGCGGCATCCGCCAGACGCCGGAGGAGATCGTCACCCAGGCGCGGGAGACGGAGGCCGACATCATCGGCCTCTCCATCCTCTCCGGCTCGCATCTGCCGCTGGTGCGCGACGTCACCGCCCGCCTGCGCGTCGCCGGCATGGATGTGCCCGTCGTGGTCGGCGGCATCATCCCGCCCGACGACGAGAACGCGCTGCGCAACATGGGCGTGGCGCGGGTCTACACCCCGAAGGATTTCGCGCTCGACGGCATCATCGCCGATGTCGCGGGGCTGGCGGCGAAGAGGAAGGGTTAGGGGGGTCTACTCCCCGTGCCCCCGCCCATACGGATTCCGCTCCGGCGGCGTCCACCCCTTCAGCAATTCCGGCTCCGTCGCGAAAATCTCGACCTTGAGCGGATGACAGGCCGCCGCATCGCTCGAATGCGTCGCGCCGCAATCGCCGCCGGGGCAGGCGGACAGCGCCCCGAGCAGATCGATCTCGGCGAAGAACTCGATGAAATCGCCAGGCCGCACCGGGCTCGCCTTCATGAAATACTGATGCGTGTCGCGGGTGAAGCCCGTGCACATGAAGACGTTGAGCACGTCATGGACATGGCCCTCGACCTCGCGCGCCGGCTTGCCGGCCGCCGCGCCCAGCGCCCGCGACAGGTTGGAGTGGCAGCAATGATGGTAGTCGTCCCCGCCGAGCAGGCGATGCGTATAGGGGTCGCAGCGCGTGCCGATGACGTCGTGGATGCCAGCGCCGTCCTGGTCCCAGCCATACCAGCCGAGCGTGTCATGGCTGATCGTCGCCATCGGGCGCAGATAGGGCAGCGAACTCCACAGCCGGTCGCCGGTCGACAGATGCGTCGCATGCAGCGCCCGCGTCTTGCCGCTGAAGAAGCGCTCCGACAGGTCGTCCGCGTTCCAGAGATTGAGGTCGCCGACCTGCGGCCCCTCGATGCTGACGATCCGGAAAAAATGTCCCTGCGGCACGCGGAAGCTGCCGCCCTCGCGCGGCGGCACGATGATCTCGTCGATCTTGCTGAGCCGCGCGCGCGCCGCAGCCAGCATCGCCATATCGGGCGGCGGCAGGGTGCCGTTCGGATAGACCACGACCGGCGGCTTCGCCCGCCGCTGCGCCGCATCGGGCGGCGCCTGCACCATATCCGTCGTCATCTCGCCTCCGGCCCTTCGCTTCGCCCGCCGGGCGAAGCCGGCCCGGCCGCTCAGACCATACCGACGCTCTTGAGCTGCTGATAGGCCTTGAGGATGTCCTGGAGCGTGCCTTCGCGCGAGCGGTCGCCGCCATTGGCGTCCGGATGGAAGCGCTTCACCAGCTCCTTGTAGCGCGCCTTGATCGCGGCGGAATCGGCGCTGTCGTCGAGACCGAGCGTCTCCAGCGCCTTCATCGCCACCACGCCGACGCGCGGCTCCTGCCGCGCCGCATGCTGCGCCCGGCGGGCGCCGAACAGGTTGAAGGCGTCGCTCGTATCGGGCCCCGCCTGGCCATTCGCGACGCGCCCCTTCTGGGCCATGCGCGCGGCCTTGGAGTTCACGCCGAGCTTCCAGGTCGGCCGGTGGCCGATCTCCTCCTGCTTCTGGTAGGCGGCGAGCGCGGCATCGTCCATGCCGGAGAAGTAGTTGTAGGAGGCGTTGTATTCCTTCACATGCTCCATGCAGAAGCGGAAGAACTGGCCCTCGCGCCCGCGCCCCTTGGGCGCGCGGAACTCGCCGGTCCGCGCGCAGCCGGGATGGTCGCAGCGCGGCACATCGCCATCGACGACCGCTTCCGCCTCGGAAGGGCCGATCCTGATACGATCGAAAAGGCGCGAGTTGATGTTCATCGTCGAATGGTTATGAAACGCGGAAGGCGGGCCGGCAAGTGCGACGCAACATGCACGCGCCGAACCCTCAGGAGATCATCGCAACGGTGGCGCGATCATGACCACGATAGCTGAAAGGATCACTCACAAGCTCGATGCGGCCTTCGCGCCACAGAGCCTGCAGGTGATCGATGAATCGCACCAGCATCACGGCCATGGCGGCTGGCGCGAGGGCGGGGAAACTCACTTCCGGGTGAATATCGTGTCGGAAGCCTTCATCGGCAAGAGCCGGCTCGAGCGCCACCGCCTCGTCAACGCGGCGCTGTCGGAAGAGCTGGCGGACCGTGTCCACGCGCTCGCCATCGCGGCGAAGGCGCCCGGCGAGGGCTGAGCGCCAAAAGCCGATTCAAGGGTCATCCGTTTTAAGGACCGGGAAATTGAGCTGGGTTACGTCCCCGCGGGGGCGCCCGCCTTCGATTCGGCTGGCGATGCCACGTAGAGGGCAAGCGCCACGGCGAGGGCGACGCCCATGAAGATGAAAAGCCAGCCGAAGGTCGCCTGCGGTTCATAGCCCTGCCTGTCGAGCGCGTTCACCAGGCGCCCCGACACCCATTGCATCACGCCGGCTCCGCCCATGAAGACGAAATTCATGAAGGTCACGCCGCGGCCGATCTCCTGAGGCGACATGAAGGCGCGCGCATGCGCCATCACCACGGCATAGGTGACGCCGAACAGCCCGATGACGAGAAGCAGGCCGACGGCAAGGCGGGATGATGCCTCGCCCCACAGCGCCAGCGCGAAGCAGGCCAGGGCGACGGTCACCGCGCAGGCGATGACCGTAGGCTTGGCCCCGATCCGGCGATAGAGCGGCAGCACCAGCAGCGCGCCCGCCGCGATGACGCCTCCCATCGCCATCGCCGCATAGCTCGTGGCAGCGAGATCGAAGCCGTGCACCCTCTGGAGATAGGGCGCGATCCACAGGCCACGGATGGAGATCGTCACGCCGTAGCTCACGAAGGTGAAGGGGAGGATCAGCCAGAGCGGGCGCTTCACCACGATCTGCCTGATCCCGTCCAGCAGCGAGACATGCCGTTGCGGCGTGCCGGGAAGCGGCGGGGGATCCTTCAGCAGCAACATCACCAGCAGGGCCGTCAGCGCCACGATGCCGGAGAGGCCGAAGACGGTCGCGCGCCAGCCATAGGCCGCCAGGAAATAGGCGAGCGGCGCCCCGCTCAACGGATCGCCGATGCAGCCGAAGCCGATCAGGAAGGACGACATCGTCGCGAAATGCCGGGGCGAATAGAGGCGCGCAGCCAGGTAGAAGCCAGACATCAGGATGGGGGCGCAACCGATGCCGATCAGCGCGAGCGCCGCCAGGGCGGAGAGATAGCCGCGCGACAAGCCGAAGATCACCGTCCCGGCGAAGGCGACCAGGAGAAATCCCGCCAGCGTCCGCCGCGGGCCGATCCGGTCGAGCGCATAGCCGACCGGGAACTGCGTGAGCGCGAAGGCGACGAGCCAGGCCGCCTGTAGGCTCCCGAGCTGGCCCTGGTCGAGACCCAGATCCCGCGTCAGGTCGCCCGAGATCACCGCGAGGAACGCGCGGAAGAACTGGCTCAGGATATAGGCCAGCAGCAGGACGACGAAGCTCGTCACGAAGGGTCGCTTTCGCTTGGCGGCCCGCGCTCCGGCAAAGGCCCTGTCTGCAAGTCCGCGCCCCGGGAGGTCTCGCCCGCCCGAGGCGCCCCTGTCACCTGATGCGTTCGAGCACGGAGACGTAGTTAGCCACCGCCGCCCCGCCCATGTTGAAGATGCCGCCGAGGCGCGGCTCGGCGAGCTGCATGCCCTCCGGCGCCTCGCCGGTGAGCTGCATGGCGGAGAGGACATGCATCGAGACGCCGGTGGCGCCGATCGGATGGCCCTTGGCCTTCAGGCCGCCGGAGACGTTGACCGGCAGCTTGCCGTCCTTCTGCGTCCAGCCCTCCTTGATCGCACGGGCGCCCTCGCCTTCCTTGGTCAGCCCCATCGCCTCGTATTCGATCAATTCGGCGATGGTGAAGCAGTCATGCGTCTCGACGAAGGAGAGGTCGTCCAGCGTCACGCCCGCATCCGCCAGCGCCTTCTTCCAGGCGAGCGCGCCGCCCTCGAATTTCAGGATGTCGCGCTTCGACATCGGCAGGAAATCCTGGACATGCGCCATGCCGCGGAAGCCGACGGCGCGGCGCATCTGCAAGGCGGTCTCCTCGTCGGCCAGCACGATCGCGGCGGCGCCGTCCGAGACCAGCGAGCAGTCGGTGCGCTTCAGCGGCCCGGCGACATAGGGGTTCTTCTCGCTCTCCTCGCGGCAGAAAGCGTAGCCGAGATCCTTGCGCATCTGCGCGAAGGGGTTCTCGACGCCGTTCTTGTGGTTCTTCGCCGCGATCATGGCGAGCGCGTCGGACTGGTCGCCATGGCGCTGGAAATAGCCGGCGGCGATCTTTCCGAAGACGCCGGCGAAACCGCCCTGCGTGCCGGCATCCTCCGGCAGATAGGAGGCCTTGAGCAGGTTCTGGCCGATCTCGGCCGAGGGCGTCTTGGTCATCTGCTCGACGCCGACGACGAGCACGATCTTGGCATCCTTGGCCTTGATCGCCCGCACGCCCTGATGGACCGCGGCCGAGCCGGTGGCGCAGGCATTCTCGACGCGGGTCGTCGGCTTGAAGCGCAGCGCCGGATCGGCCTGCAGCACCAGCGAGGCGGTGAAGTCCTGGGCCGAGAAGCCGGCGTTGTAATGGCCGAGCACGATCTCGTCGACCTGGTCGGCGGTGATGCCGGCATCGACCAGCGCGTCGGTCGCGACGCGCACGATCAGGCTTTCGACGGTTTCGGCATCCTGCTTGCCGAACGGCGTATGGGCCCAGCCGACGATCGCAGCGCTCATGGCGAATCTCCCTTAATGTGCAGCTACACGTTATCTTGGCAGCGCTTGTCGATCCCGCAAGCCGGTATCCGCGCATGCTCGGCGTGCGCGGATCGGCTGACGGCCCTTCGCTTCAGCACTAGCCGGCCCCCGGCCTCACTGCAACGAGATCAAAAGCAGCAATCCGACGCCGCCGACGATCATCGCCATGCCGAGGATCTCGCGCCGGCTCGTTCCCTCCGCGAACAGGCGGCGCGAGGCGATCTGCGCCAGCGGCACCTCGATCAGGCCGAGCGTGCGGACATTGGCGGCGCTCGTCAGCGAGAAGCCGATGAACCAGAATTGCGAGGCGGCGGCGCCGAGGAAACCGGCCGAGAGCGAGCGGCGCCAGTTGCGCAGGCTGAGCCACAGCGCCGGGCGGTTCGCGACCAGCATGTAGAATGTCAGCAGCGCGGTCTGCATGGCCAGCCCCAGCACCAGGATGGTCGAGGCGCGGATCAGGAAATTGCCCTCCGGCAGGGCCTGGATGCCGCCGCGGAAGCCGATCGCCGAAAGCGCGAAGCAGGCGCCCGAGACGATGCCGAGCACGGCCGGCCGCAGGCCGGCGCGGGTCAGCTTCTCCCCCAGCTTCCAGGAGACGACGATGACGCCGGCGGTCGCGATCGCGATGGCGAGGAATTTGAGCGGGCTGAGCGCGTCGCCGAGCAGCAGCGCGCCGAAGATCGCGACCTGCACCGGCTCGGTCTTGGTGTAGGCGGTGGTCACGGCGAAGGAGCGCTCGCGCATCGCCGCCAGCATCAGCGCAGTCGCCGCGATCTGCATCAGCGCGCCCCAGGCGGTGTAGCCGAGCGAGGCTGGTCCGATCGAGGGCGGCAACGTCCGCAGCCCGAGGCAGGCGGCGGCGAGGAAGACCATCGCGAAGGGCAGCCCGAACAGGAAGCGCACCTGCGTCGCCCCGACCACGCCGATGACGTCGGTCAGCGAGCGCTGCGCCAGGTTGCGCGCCGTCTGCAGCAGCGAGGCGAGGATCGTCGCCGGAATCCAGAGAAAGCCGAAAGCCACGCCGATGAGCCCCGCGAAAGCATGATGCGCTATTGCTTCTGGACCGGCCGTGGCGGCTAGGCAAATCGCTGCGCTGGGGGTAGGTATGCATGCAGCTATGAGTTCCTGGGCGGAGATTTGCGCCCGTCGTCTCGAAAATGCCGCATGCGTCGCGTTGAACCCAGCGCCGTCGCGCTGCCAAGCTTCGTTCACGACAAGACAGGTTCAAGACCCGCCGATGATCGCATCCCGCCTCACCGTCACCCTTGCCCTTGGTCTCGCCTTCACGGCACCGGCTCTGGCCGGAGCGAGCCTCGTCGTCGACGCCTCGAGCGGCGAGGTCCTGTCCGCCGAGAACGCGACCCAGGCCTGGCGCCCGGCCTCGACCGCCAAGATCATGACGATCTATCTGGCGCTGAAGGCTGTCCGCGACGGCCGCATCGGCCTCGAGACCGCGATCCCGGCCTCGAAGCTCGCCGCCAGCCAGCCCCGCGTGAAGGTCTATATCCGCGCCGGCCAGGAGATCACGCTCGACAACGCGCTCAGGATCATGATGGTCAAATCGGCCAACGACATCGCCTATGTCGTGGCCGAGGGCGTCGGCGGCAACGTGCCGGACTTCGTGGGCATGATGAATGCCGAGGCCCAGCGCCTCGGCATGCGCGACACCCGCTTCATGAATCCGAATGGCTGGGACAATCCCGACCAGCAGACCAGCGCGCATGACCTCGCCGTGCTCGCCATGGCGCTGATGCGCGACTTCCCCGAATACTCCGCCTATTGGAGCACCTCCGCCGTCCAGCTCGGCAAGCAGGTCATGCACAACACCAACGGCCTGGTCGGGCGCTATGCCGGCATCGGCGGCATGAAGACCGGCTTCACCTGCGCCTCGGGCTTCAACGTCGTCGCGACCGCGAGCCGCGGCGGACGCACTCTCATCGCCGTCGTGCTCGGCTCGGCGTCCGGCACGGAGCGCACGGTCAAGGCCGCGCAGCTCCTCGACGAAGGCTTCAGCCGCTGGGGCGGCACCGGCACCAACCTTGCCTCGATGCCGCCGAGCGGCACGCGCGCCCCGAATGTCTGCGACGAGATCCGCCGTCGCGGCGGCGGCGTGGCGCTGGCTGATGATGCCGATTCCAGCGGGCCGATCGGCGGCTTCGCGCCGACCGGCGGCAATGATTCCGATGGCGGTCGCTTCGCCACCTTCGCGACCCAATCGGCCGGCCCCGTCGCGACGCGCTCCCCGCGCGGCCGCGTCGTCCTCGGTCCGCGTTCCGAGACGATGCCGGTTCAGGTCTCTTTCGGCCGCACCGCCGGCTCGGCCTCGGCCCCGCTCGCCGCCAATGTGACCTCGCAGCCCGATTCGCGCGTCGCCCGCGGCGCGACGCCGACCATCGAGCCGGGCGCGCCCGTCGCCGCCGGCCTCGTCGGCGGCGCCGTGCCGCGCACGGCCTCCGCCAATGGCGCGATCCCGCGCGGCACCAACGCCTTCGCCCCGGCCGGCGCGCCTCTCCAGCCCTCCAGCGACGCCTTCGAATCCGGGCCGCTGCGCCTGCAGGGAGCGGTCCAGGCCGGCAACAAGGCGACGGCGGCGAGCCTGCGCCCCGGTTCCGCCGCCGGGATCAAGCCGGCCGCGCGGGCCGCCAATTCCCAGGCGGCCAAGCCACAGCCCGCCAAGGCGCAGCCGACGAAGGCCATCAAGGTTCCGCCGGTGAAGCCGAAGCCCGCCGAGGCTGCCGTCAAGCCCAAGCCCGCGGCGAAAGCCAAGGCCAGGAACGGCGACGACGCCTGAAACGGTCGGGGGCCTGATTGAGCGGGGCGCGCACCAGCGAAGGCCAGGGGCTGCTGCTCGCCTTCGCGTCGGCCGCCGCCTTCGGCACCAATATCGTCAGCGCCCAGATCGCGGGGGCTGCCGGCCTCGGCGGCCCGCTGCTGGTCTTCTACCGCGTCCTGATCATGCTCGTGCTGGTCGGCGCGGCAGCCTTGCTCGCCCGCGCCTCGCTCAGCCTGCTTCGCGGCCAGCGCCTGCCCGTGCTGCGCTTCGGCATCGCGACCGCCCTCGTCGGCACCGCCTATCTCTCGTCGGTATCCTTCGTCCCGGTCTCGGTCGCGGCGGTGATCTTCTACACCTATCCGGTGCTCATCGTTCTGCTCGAGCCGCTCCTGACCCGGGCGCCGTTCCGGGCCGACAGGCTCGTCGTGGCGATCGTCGCCTTCATCGGGATCGCGCTGGTGGTGGGGCCGGACCTGCATGGCCTCGACCCGCGCGGGCTGGCGCTGGCCGGGCTCGCCAGCCTCGCGGCGGCCGCCCAATTCTTCGCCGCTGCGAGCTGCGCATCGATCGCCACCATGCCGAAGCTGTTCTGGTCGCATGTCGTCATCCTGCCGGTAACGCTGCTGATCCTCGCGCTGACCGGCGGCTTCCTGCCGCCGCAGGCCTTCCTGCTCGCGCCGATCGCGCTTGCCGTGACCTATGGCGGCTATCTGGTCGGCTTCGTCCTGCAGATCCTGGCGCTGGCCCGGATCGCGCCGGGCCCCGCCGGCCTCGCCTACTGCGCCGAGCCGATCATCGCCGTCGCGATCGCGGCCGTCGTCCTCGGCGAGCGGCTGGGGTCTCTGCAATATGCCGGCGGCGCCCTTGTCATCGCGGCGCTGGTCACTAATGTAATACTAGAACAATCGAGGCGGCGCCCCGTGCCGGCCTGAGGCTTTCAGAGTGTGATGACCGGCGATCCAGCCCGCCCCGCCCCCGTTCCGCTGACCCTGCTCACGGGCTTCCTCGGCGCCGGCAAGACGACCCTGCTCAACCGCCTGCTGAAGGATCCGGCGCTGGCCGACACCGTCGTGCTCGTCAACGAGTTCGGCGAGGTCGGGCTCGACCATCTGATGGTCGAGGGCGTCGCCGAGAACATGATCCTGCTGGAATCCGGCTGCCTGTGCTGCACCATCCGCGACGACCTCATCGTCACGCTGGAAGACCTGCTGCGCCGCCGCGACAACGGCCGCATCGGTGCGTTCTCCCGTCTCGTCATCGAGACGACCGGCCTCGCCGACCCCGCGCCGATCCTCAACGTGCTGATCAACCATCCCTATCTCGCCCTGCGCTTCCGGCTCGACGGCGTCGTCACGCTGGTCGATGCGGTCAACGGCATGGCGACGCTCGACGCCCATGAGGAGGCGCGCCGGCAGGTCGTCGCGGCCGACCGGCTCGTCCTGACCAAGACCGACCTCGCCACGCCCGAGGATGTCGCGGCGCTGCGCGCGCGCCTCGCCGCGCTCAATCCCGGCATCGAGATCCTGCCGCCCGATGCTCCGGCCTCGACGCTGCTCGGCGCCGGCCTTTACGATCTCGCCAGGCGACCGGAAGCTCTGCGGCACTGGCTGGCGGCGGACGCGCTACCGGGGCACCACGACCACGGCCATCATCACCATGATCATGGCCATGGGCACGACCACCACCACGGCCATGAGCACCACGATCAGCACCCGCACGACGTCAATCGCCACGACGCCTCGATCCGGGCCTTCGCGCTGACGGCCGAGCAGCCGGTGGCACAGCAGACCTTCGAGCTGTTCTGGACGCTGCTGCGCTCGATCCACGGGCCGCGCCTGCTCCGGTTGAAGGGCCTCGTCCGGCTTGCCGACCAGCCGGAGCGCCCCTTGCTGGTCCATGCCGTCCAGCAGATCCTGCATCCACCGATCCGGCTCGATGCCTGGCCGGACGGCGACCAGCGCTCCCGCCTCGTCCTGATCGTCAAGGACATCGAGGAAGAGACGGTGCAGCGGCTCTGGGCGGCGTTCCTCGGCCAGCAGGCCCGCGAGAGCACCGCTCAACCGGCTTGAAAGCGCTTCTCAGAGTGTTTTGACAGTTCGAGCCCTCATCCTGAGGAGCGCCGCAGGCGCGTCTTGAAGGATAAGGACCGCTTCCTGCCTACCCCTCCGCCCGCAGCAGCCTGCGGATGATCTTGCCGGTCGTCGTCAGCGGCAGTTCCTCGCGGAAGGCGATCTCGCGCGGATATTCATGCGCCGAGAGCCGCGCCCTGACGAAATCCTGCAATTCGGACACCAGCGCCGGCGAGCCGGTACGGCCCGGCTTCAGCACGACGAAGGCCTTGACGATCTCCGTGCGCAGCGGATCGGGCTTGCCCACGGCCGCCGCCAGCGCCACCGCCGGATGCCGCAGCAGGCAATCCTCGATCTCGCCCGGCCCGATGCGATAGCCCGAAGAGGTGATGACGTCGTCGTCGCGGCCGATGAAGCGGACATAACCGTCCTCGTCCTCAACGCCCTCGTCGCCGGTCGTCATCCAGTCGCCGATGAATTTCGCCGCCGTGGCGGTGGGATTGTTCCAGTAGCCGAGGAACATCACCGGATCGGGGCGCCTGACCGCGATCTGCCCCTCCTCGCCGGCTGCGCAGACCGAGCCGTCCGGCCGGATGATCGCGACCTCATGCCCCGGCACCGCCTTGCCGATCGCGCCCGGCCGGCTGACGCCGATCGCGTCGCTCGACGCGAGCACGAGATTGCATTCGGTCTGGCCATAGGCCTCGTTGATGGTGAGGCCGAGCGCCTCGCGTCCCCATTCCAGCGTCTCGGCGCCCAGCGCCTCGCCGGCGGCGGCGACACTTCTGAGGTTCAGCGTGAAGCGGCCGCGCGGGCTGCCGGCGCCGCGCAGCATCCTCAGCGCCGTCGGCGGCACGAAGGCGTTGCGGATCCGCAAATCCTGCATCAGCCGGTAGGCTTCGTCCGGCTCGAAGCGCGTCACCGGCCGCGCCACCACCGCGACGCCGAAATGCAGCGCCGGCAGCAGCATGTTGAGCAGGCCGCCGGCCCAGGCCCAGTCGGCCGGCGTCCAGGCGAGATCGCCCGGCCGGGGCATGAACTCATGCGGCATCTGCACGCCCGGCAAATGGCCCGGCAGCACGCGGTGGCCGTGCAGCGCGCCCTTCGGATTGCCGGTGGTGCCGGAGGTGTAGATCATCAGCGCCGGATCGTCGGGTGTGGTGTCGACCGGCGAGAAATCCGGGCTCGCCCCGGCCAGCAGCGCCTCCCAATCCTCGGCCTCGCCGTCGCGGCCATCGGTCGAGATGACCAGCGCGAGGCCGGGCAAGGGCTCCTCGATCCGGCGCAGCTTCGCCAGCCCCGGCGCGTTCGTGACGACGACCTTCGCGCCGGAATCGGCCAGGCGGTAGGTCAGCGCATCGACGCCGAACAGCGCCGCCAGCGGCACGGCGATGGCGCCGAGCTTGTAGGCCGCGAGATGGGCCGCGAGCACCGCCCGCCCCTGTGGCAGCAGGATCGCGATGCGGTCGCCGCGCGCGACGCCACGCGCCCGCAAGGCATTGGCGAGCCGGTTGGAGTATTCCCGGAACCAGCCGAAGCTGACCGGCTCGACCTGCCAGTCGCCCGACACCTCGATGATCGCCGGCCGCTCCGGCTCGGCCATGGCCCAGCGGTCGCAGACATCGGCGGCGATGTTGTAGCGCTCGGGGATGCGCCAGCGGAAAGCCGAACGGAGCTGGGCGTAATCAGGCAGGTCGGGCAGGTGCAAAGAACCGGGATCCGGTGGAAAAAGGCGCGGCACGATAGGCAGCCCGCCCCGCCCTGTCACCCTCTCATGGGACAGGCCGCCTTGCGCCAGGCGCGGCGCTCAGAACAGGCGCTCGTCCTTCGCCGGCAGGAAGGCGTCGGTGAAGGCATCGCCCGCGCGGGCCTTGTCGCGGAAGGGCTGGGCCTGCGCGCTCTGCTCCAGCGCCGCCGCCCAGCGCACCCGGTCGATGCCACCGAGACCGTGTTCCTTCACAGAGGGCGTCAGCACGTTCTGCGCGAGCGCCAGCGTCAGCCGCTCGCGCTCGACCTCGGCTTGCGCATTCTCATTGCGACGCATGATCGCCTGCACGCCGAGGTCGGGATTCGCAGCCACATCCCGGACACCGCGAACCAGCGCCCGCAGGAGCCCGCGCACGGCCTCCGGCTTGTCGGCCGCGAGCTTGGGCGAAACCATGATCGCATTGCCGTAGAGCAGGACCCCGTGATCGGCCATCGTCATCACGACGATGTCGTCCGCCGGCACCCCGCGCGCCTTCAGGCCGGCGAAGGAATAGGGACCGAAGCCGAAGGCGGCGTCGACCTCCCCGGAAGCCAGCATCGGCTCCCTGACGGGGAAGCCGATATTTTCCAGCCGGATCCGGCTGTCGTCGATCCGGGTGAGGACCTTGAAGAGCGGCCATTGCGCGAAGGCGGCATCCGCCGCCGGTGCGCCGAGCTTCTTGTCTTCGAGGCTCGCCGGCTCGGCCGAGATGCCTCGGCTGCGGCGGCCGATGACGGCGAAAGGCGGCCGGTCATGGATCATCATCACCGCCTTGAGATCCTGGCCGGCATTCGCGTCCCGGAAGCGCATCAACGCATTGACGTCGCCGCAGGCGGCATCGAACTCGCCGGCCACCACGCGCGCCGGGGTTTGCCGCGCCCCACTCCCCGCCTCGAAGCTGACATCGAGCCCTTCCGCACGGAAATAGCCCTTCTCCTGCGCGGCGAGGAACAGCCCCGCGAGCCCTTCGAGGCGCCAGCTCAGCAGCATCCGGATCGGCGTCACCGTCTCGGCCGAAGCCGGTCTCGCCCCGAAGCCGCAGGCGGCAGCTCCCGCCACGAAAGCGCGGCGCGAGAGCAGAACGGAAGCACGGGGCGGCAGGGGCGCCATGGGAACCTCGGAAGCATTCTGGCCGGAACATCCGGCACGGCCGGCCGTCGATCGCCTACCGGAGCAGTTTGAGATCACAACACGTTGAAATCACGTCAACATCGTCACGCGATTGCGTCGGGCGGTCACAATGGCAGCGCGCCATCGGTCTTGACCTCTTCCATCACGGCATAGGTGCGCGTCTCGCGCACCGCCGGCAGGGCGAGCAGCACCTCCCCGAGGAAGCGGCGATAGGCGTTCATATCGGCCACGCGCGTCTTCACGAGATAATCGAAACCGCCCGCCACCATATGGCATTCCAGCACTTCCGGCGCCCGCTTCACCGCCGCGGCGAAGCGCTCGAAGGCATCGGGCGTCGTCTTGTCGAGATAGACCTCGACGAAGACGAGCAGGTTCAGGCCGAGCCGCGTCGGGTCGAGCGTCGCGCGGTAGCCGGTGATGAAACCGTCCCGCGTCAGGCGTTTCAGCCGCTCGCCCGTCGCCGTGGGAGAAAGCCCGACCTTTTCGGCGAGTTCGACGCCGGCGATCCGGCCATCGCCCTGCAGAAGCGAGAGGATGCGGCGGTCCGTCCGGTCCAGCATGATAAATCTCTGTAAAATTCGTCTTCTATGGAGCTTCATAAGGCAAACTTGCCTGAAATGCCAATTGATATGCGGCCGATCTCTCATCATCCTTCAGATATTCCAGCCCGCCTTCGGAGCCCCTTATGGCCATCTCGACCGTCCCGCCTTTCCGCGCGCCTTATGCCGAGGATGACGGCGCCATGGCCGGCCGGCTGCTCGCAGGCGCCCGCCGCGACCCGGCAGCCAAGGCCCGGATCGACGCCCGCGCCACCGGGCTGATCGAGGCGATCCGCAGCCGCAAGGTAGGCCTGGGCGGCATCGAGGAATTGCTGCGCGAATATTCGCTCTCGACCAAGGAGGGCCTCGCGCTGATGGTGCTGGCCGAAGCGCTGCTGCGCGTGCCTGACGCCGCGACCGCCGACCGGCTGATCGAAGACAAGCTCGGCCAGGGCGATTTCGCCCATCACGAAGCGAAATCGGACGCCTTCCTGGTCTCGGCCTCGGCCTGGGCGCTCGGCATCACCGCGCGCGTCATCCAGCCCGGCGAAACGCCGACGGGCATCGTCAGCAGCCTCGCCAAGCGCCTGGGCGTGCCGACGGTTCGCACCGCGACGCGCCAGGCGATGCGCGTCATGGGCAATCATTTCGTCCTCGGCCAGACCATCGAGGAGGCGCTGAAGCGCGCCCGCTCCGGCACCGGCAAGCTTTATCGCTATTCCTTCGACATGCTGGGCGAAGGCGCACGCACGCAAGCCGACGCCGACCGCTATTTCGCCTCCTACACCGCCGCGATCGACGCCATCGGCCGCTCCGCCGGCAACGACAGGCTGCCCAACCGCCCCGGCATCTCGGTCAAGCTCTCGGCGCTGCATCCGCGCTATGACGCGACGAACCATGAGCGCGTGCTGTCGGAGCTCGTGCCGAAGGTCGTCGCGCTCGCCCGCCAGGCCAAGGGCTACGACCTCAACTTCACCGTCGATGCCGAGGAGGCCGACCGGCTCGAACTCTCCCTCGACGTGATCGACGCCGTCTTCGCCGATGCCTCGCTCGACGGCTGGGACGGCTTCGGCCTCGCCATCCAGGCCTATCAGAAGCGCGCCTCGGCGGTGATCGACCATATCGGCCGCCTCGCCGAAACCCATAGCCGGCGCATGATGGTGCGGCTGGTCAAGGGCGCCTATTGGGACACCGAGCTCAAGCGCGCCCAGGAGCGCGGCCTGCCCGACTATCCCGTCTTCACCCGCAAGGCGATGACGGACCTGAATTACGAAGCCTGCGCGGCCCAGCTCCTGAAGCTTAGGCCGCGCATCATCCCGCAATTCGCCACCCATAACGCGCTCACCGTCGCGACCGTGGCCGAGATGGCGGGGAATGCCGAGGGTTTCGAGTTCCAGCGCCTGCACGGCATGGGCGAGGCGCTCTACGAGAAGCTGCTGCGCGAGAACGAAGGCTATGCCTGCCGGACCTATGCGCCGGTCGGCGGCCATCAGGACCTGCTCGCCTATCTCGTCCGCCGCCTGCTCGAGAACGGCGCCAACTCCTCCTTCGTCAGCGCCTCCGGCGACCCCGAGGTTCCGGTCTCGCAGCTCCTGCTGGCGCCGGCCGAGATCATCGGCTCGGCCAGCGCCGCTCGCCACCGCCGCATCCCGCTCCCGGCCGATCTCTACGGCCCCTCGCGCAAGAACTCGGCCGGCACCGAGCTCGGCCATGAGGAAAGCCTCGACGGTCTGCTGAAGGAGATCGCGGCGGCCGGCCAATTCCCCGATGCCGCGCCGATCATCGACGGCAAGCCGCAGCCCGGCACGGCCCGCGAGGTGCGCTCGCCCATCGACGGCAAGCCGATCGGCAAGGTGATCGAGGCCGATGCCGCGACCGCCGAGCGCGCCATGGCCGCGGCAGTGAAGGGCTTCCGTGCCTGGAACGAGACGCCGGCCCGCATCCGCGCCGCGGCGCTGCGCAAGGCCGCCGACATCATGGAGGCCCGACGCGGGCTCCTGATCGCGCTGCTGCAAGGCGAAGCCGGCAAAACCATCGACGACGCCATTTCCGAGGTGCGCGAGGCCGTCGATTTCTGCCGCTACTATGCGGCGCAGGCCGAGGAGCATTTCGCCACGCCGACCGCGCTTCCCGGCCCGACCGGCGAGGAAAACCGGCTCGTTCTGCGCGGGCGCGGCGCCTTCGTCTGCATCGCGCCCTGGAACTTCCCGCTCGCGATCTTCGCCGGCCAGGTCGTGGCCGCGCTCGTCGCCGGCAACAGCGTCGTCGCCAAACCCGCCCCGCAGACGCCCTTGATCGCGGCCGTGGCGATCAGGATGCTGCACGAGGCCGGCGTGCCCGTCAGCGCGCTGCATCTCGTGCCGGGCGGCACGGAGGCCGGCTCGGCCCTGGTCGCGCACAAGGACGTGGCCGGCGTCGCCTTCACCGGCTCGACCGCGACCGCGCGCGGGATCAACCGGACGCTCGCCGCCAAGGACGGCCCGATCGTACCGCTGATCGCCGAGACCGGCGGCCTCAACGCCATGATCGTCGACGCCACCGCCCTGCCCGAACAGGTCAGCGACGACGTGGTGATGTCAGCCTTCCGTTCGGCCGGGCAGCGCTGCTCGGCGCTGCGCCTGCTGGTGGTGCAGGACGACGTCGCCGACAAGATGATCGAGATGATCGAAGGCGCGACGAAGGAGCTGAAGCTCGGCGATCCCCGCAAGCTCGACATCCATATCGGCCCGGTCATCGACGCCGCCGCCAGGCAGCGCCTCGATGCCCATCTCGCGGCGATGCGCCAGCAGGGTCGCGTCGCCTGGGCCGGGCAGGTGCCCGAGCTCGGCGGCACCTATGTCGCGCCGCATATCGTCAGGCTCGACCGGGTCGGCGACCTCACCGCCGAGCATTTCGGCCCGATCCTGCATGTCGTGCGCTGGAAGGCGGGCGAGCTCGACAAGGTCATCGCCGAGATCGACGCGACCGGCTACGGCCTGACGCTGGGCGTCCACTCGCGCATCGAGACGACGGTCGAGCGCGTCGTCGAGCGGCTCTCTGCCGGCAATATCTACGTCAACCGCAACATCATCGGCGCGGTCGTCGGCGTGCAGCCCTTCGGCGGCCATGGCCTGTCCGGCACCGGCCCCAAGGCCGGCGGTCCGCATTATCTGGTGCGCTTCGCCACCGAGCAGACCGTGACGATCAACACGGCCGCCGCCGGCGGCAATGCCAGCCTGATCGCGATGGGGGAGTGAGCGGACGCTTCCCGCGCCGTCATGCTCGGGCTTGACCCGGGCATCTCATGCCGAGAACACTGGTTTCCGAGATGGCCGGGTCAAGCCCGACCATGACGAGCCAAGGCGAATGACGGACGCAGCCCTCCCCTACCGCCCCAATGTCGGCATCGCCCTGTTCAACGCCGAAGGGCTGGTCTTCACCGGGAAGGCCCACAGCGCCGGCCCCGAGATCATCCTGCCCGGCCGGGACTGGCAGATGCCGCAAGGCGGCATCGACCCCGACGAGGAGATCATCGCGGCCGCCCGGCGCGAGCTGGCGGAGGAAACCGGCATCGCCGGCGCGGAACTCTTGGCGGCGACGGAGGAGTGGTGGAGCTACGACTTCCCACCCTATGACGGGCCGCCGCACAAGCTGGCGGCCTTTCGCGGCCAGCGCCAGCGCTGGGTCGCCTTCCGCTTCACGGGCGACGAGCGCGAGATCGACATCGGCAAGCCCAACGGCGACGAGCCGCCGGAGTTCGGCGCCTGGCGCTGGCGCCCGCTCGCGGAAATGCCGGAGCTCGTCGTGCCGTTCAAGCGAGCGGTCTATGAACGTGTGGCCGCCGCTTTCGCCGCCTTCGCCGTGCCCATGGTTTCCCGGGGAGAAGCGAGATGAGCCTCGTCGAACTCGACCACTGCGTCATCCACGTCTCCGACTGGGAGCGCTCGAATGCCTTCTATCGCGACGTGATCGGCGCCGAG
This sequence comes from Allobosea spartocytisi, assembly GCF_014764685.1. NCBI lineage: Bacteria > Pseudomonadati > Pseudomonadota > Alphaproteobacteria > Hyphomicrobiales > Alloboseaceae > Allobosea > Allobosea spartocytisi. The sequence continues at coordinate 105,052 of NZ_JACXWY010000009.1, read as the reverse complement.
ATCGTGCCGAACGGCGACGGCTTCGTCTATCGCATCGGCCGCACCCAGCTCAATTGCCACGGTCCCGGGCTGCAGCCCACGCCCGTCGCGAGGCTGCCCGTCCCGCCCGGCGGCAGCGATCTCTGCTTCGCCTGGCCGGGACCGATCGCGGAAGCGATCGCCCATCTCGAACGGCAGGAGGTCGCGATCGAGCTCGGGCCTGTCCAGCGCTTCGGCCGTGGCGGTCGCGGCACCAGCGTCTATTTCCGCGACCCGGACGGTTCGCTGCTCGAATTCATCAGCTACGCATGAAAAAGGCCGCTCGCGCGGCCTTTTCTGTTCCGGATATGGGGGCTGGGCTCAGGCCGCCTTGCGCTGCTCGAAGACGTGCTTGAACTCGCGCAGCTGCACCAGCGTGTCGTGCAGGCGCTTCTTCTCGTCATCGTTGTGCGAGCCGGAGAGGCGGGTCTCGGCAGTCAGGATCTCGGCGTCGAGAACGGCGGTGTCGACGTCCTCGATGAAGCGGCCCTGCTCGGCCAGGATCGTCGTCGAGGCCTGGTTGACCTCGACGAGGCCGCCATTGACGAAGAACTCCTTGCCGTTGCTCTCCGTCGTCTGGACGAAGACGATGCCGGCCTTGATCACGGCAACCAGCGGCGCATGGCCGGCCAGCACGGTCATTTCGCCCTCGACCGAAGGAACGATGACGCTGACGACATCGCCCGAGAACAGGATGCGCTCCGGCGAGACGAGTTCGAACTTGAAGGTGGCCATCGTTTCATTCTCCCCGGTTCGTCATGACCGGGCTTGACCCGGTCATCTCGGAAACCAGCGTGTTCTGGTCATGAGATCCCCGGGGCAAGCCCGGGGATGACGCGTGCGGAATGCCTTACGCCGCCTCGGCGGCCAGGCGCTGCGCCTTCTCGACGGCTTCCTCGATCGAGCCGACCATGTAGAAGGCCGCCTCCGGCAGGTGATCGTACTTGCCCTCGACCAGGCCCTTGAAGCCCTTGATCGTGTCCTCGAGCGAGACGAGCTTGCCCGGCGAACCGGTGAAGACTTCCGCGACGTGGAAGGGCTGCGACAGGAAGCGCTCGATCTTGCGGGCGCGCGCCACGGTCATCTTGTCGTCTTCCGAGAGCTCGTCCATGCCCAGGATCGCGATGATGTCCTGCAGCGCCTTGTAGCGCTGGAGCACCTGCTGCACCTGGCGGGCGACGCCATAGTGCTCCTCACCGACGATGTCGGCCGAGAGCATGCGCGAGGTCGAGTCGAGCGGGTCGACCGCCGGATAGATGCCCTTTTCCGCGATCGAGCGCGAGAGCACGGTCGTGGCATCGAGGTGGGCGAAGGAGGTGGCCGGCGCCGGGTCGGTCAGGTCGTCCGCCGGCACGTAGATCGCCTGCACCGAGGTGATCGAGCCCTTGGTCGTGGTGGTGATGCGCTCCTGCAGGTTGCCCATGTCGGTAGCGAGCGTCGGCTGATAGCCCACCGCCGAAGGGATGCGGCCGAGCAGCGCCGACACTTCCGAACCCGCCTGCGTGAAGCGGAAGATGTTGTCGACGAAGAAGAGCACGTCCTGGCCCTTGTCGCGGAAGTCCTCGGCGACGGTCAGGCCGGCGAGAGCGACGCGCATGCGGGCGCCCGGGGGCTCGTTCATCTGGCCGTAAACGAGGGCGCATTTGGAGCCAGCGGTCGAGCCACCGTTCTCCTTCGGGTCCTTGTTGACGTTGGACTCGATCATCTCGTGATAAAGGTCGTTACCCTCGCGGGTGCGCTCGCCGACGCCGGCGAACACTGAGTAGCCGCCATGGGCCTTCGCGACGTTGTTGATCAACTCCATGATCAGCACGGTCTTGCCGACGCCGGCGCCGCCGAACAGGCCGATCTTGCCGCCCTTGGCGTAGGGAGCCAGCAGGTCGACGACCTTGATGCCGGTGACGAGGATCTGCGCCTCGGTCGACTGCTCCGAATAGGCCGGAGCCGGCTGATGGATGCCGCGGGTGGCAGTGGTCAGGATCGGGCCGGCTTCGTCGACCGGCTCGCCGATGACGTTCATGATGCGGCCGAGGCACTCCTCGCCGACCGGCACGGCGATCGGGGCGCCGGTGTCGGTGACCGACTGGCCGCGAACCAGACCTTCGGTCGAGTCCATCGCGATGGTGCGAACCGTGTTCTCGCCGAGATGCTGGGCGACCTCGAGGACGAGGCGGTTGCCGAGGTTGTCGGTCTCGAGCGCGTTCAGGATCTCCGGCAGGGCGCCGTCGAACTGCACGTCGACGACGGCGCCGATGACCTGGGCAACGCGGCCGGTGCCGGTGTTGGCGGGCTTGTCGTCAGCGGACTTCGTCTTGGTGGTCTTGGTAGCGGCTTTGGCCATGGTGGAACCTCGGGACTAGCGCATTCGGATGTTTCGGCTGCCGGCGGAAAGCGCCGCCGGCGGAAGGCTGGGCGGTTAGAGCGCTTCCGCGCCGGAGATGATCTCGATCAGTTCCTTCGTGATCATCGCCTGGCGCGAGCGGTTGTAGAGCTGCGTCTGCTTCTTGATCATCTCGCCGGCGTTGCGCGTGGCGGAATCCATCGCGGACATGCGCGCGCCCTGCTCGGAGGCGGCGTTCTCGAGCAGCCCGCGCAGGATCTGAACGGTCAGATTGCGCGGCAGCAGCGCCTCGAGAATCTCGCCTTCGTCCGGCTCGTAGTCGTAGACGGCGTCGGTCTGCTTCGTCCCTTCCGGAATCTCGGCCGGGATGATGCGCTGCGCTGTCGGGATCTGGGCGATCACCGACTTGAACTTCGAGAAGAACAGCGTCGCGACGTCGAACTCGCCGGCGGCGAAGCGGGCGAGCAGGTTCTGGGCGATCGCCTCGGCATTGACGTAGCCGACCTGCTTGAACTCGCGCAGGTCGATGAACTCGATGATCTCGTCGGCGAACTGGCGCCGCAGGATGTCGTAGCCCTTCTTGCCGACGCAGATGATCTTGACCGTCTTGCCTTCGGCCTTGAGCGCATTCGCCTTGTCACGCGCCAGTCGCGCGATCGAGGAGTTGAAGGCGCCGCACAGGCCGCGCTCGGCGGTCAGCACCAGCAGCAGATGCACCTTGTCCGAGCCCGTGCCGGCGATCAGGCGCGGCGCGCTCGAACCGGACACGCCGGAAGCGAGGTTCGACAGCACCGTCTCCATGCGCTCGGCATAGGGGCGCGCGGCCTCGGCAGCCATCTGCGCCCGGCGCAGCTTCGCAGCCGCGACCATCTGCATGGCCTTGGTGATTTTCTGCGTCGCCTTCACCGAGGCGATGCGGTTGCGTAGGTCCTTGAGGGACGGCATCCGATCTTGATCCCCTACCCGTCAGCCACGGAAAGCGCGGCAACGAAGCATTTCAGAGAAGCGGTGCGGCGAAGCTCCTGGCTCCGCCGCACCGAAGGTGATGATCAGGCGAAGGACTTCGCGAAGCCCGCGACGATGTCCTTGAGCTTGGCGGCGTTGGCGTCCGACAGATCCTTGCTCGTGCCGATCTCGGCGAGGAGGTCGGCATGCTTGCCGCGGACCAGCGCCAGCAGCCCGTCCTCGAAGGAGCGGACCTTGTTGACCGGCATCGCGTCGAGATAGCCGTTCACGCCGGCATAGATCACGACGACCTGCTCTTCCATCTTCAGCGGCGAGAACTGCGGCTGCTTCAGCAGCTCGGTCAGGCGGGCGCCGCGGTTGAGCAGGCGCTGCGTCACCGCGTCGAGGTCCGAGCCGAACTGGGCGAAGGCGGCCATCTCGCGGTACTGGGCGAGCTCACCCTTGATCTTGCCGGCGACCTTCTTGGTGGCCTTGGTCTGCGCCGAGGAGCCGACGCGCGACACCGAGAGGCCGACGTTCACGGCCGGGCGGATGCCCTGGTAGAACAGGTCCGTCTCCAGGAAGATCTGGCCGTCGGTGATCGAGATCACGTTGGTCGGGATGTAGGCGGAGACGTCGTTCGCCTGGGTCTCGATGACCGGCAGCGCCGTCAGCGAGCCGAGGCCGGCGGCCTCGCCCATCTTCGCCGCGCGCTCGAGCAGGCGGGAGTGGAGATAGAACACGTCGCCCGGATAGGCTTCGCGGCCCGGCGGGCGACGCAGCAGCAGCGACATCTGGCGGTAGGCGACGGCCTGCTTGGAGAGGTCGTCATAGATGATGACGGCGTGCATGCCGTTGTCGCGGAAGAACTCGCCCATCGAGCAGCCGGCGAAGGGCGCCAGGAACTGCATCGGGGCCGGGTCCGAGGCGGTGGCGGCCACGACGATGGAGTACTCCATCGCGCCACGCTCCTCGAGCACCTTCACGAGCTGGGCGACGGTCGAGCGCTTCTGGCCGACGGCGACGTAGACGCAGTAGAGCTTCTGGCTCTCGGGGGCGCCTTCGACGTTCAGCGGACGCTGGTTCAGAATCGTGTCGAGCGCGATCGCGGTCTTGCCGGTCTGGCGGTCGCCGATGATGAGTTCGCGCTGGCCGCGGCCGATCGGGATCAGGGCATCGACCGCCTTGAGGCCGGTCGCCATCGGCTCATGCACCGACTTGCGCGGGATGATGCCGGGCGCCTTGACGTCGACACGGCGACGCTCCTTGGCCTTGATCGGGCCCTTGCCGTCGATCGGGTTGCCGAGCGCGTCGACGACGCGGCCGAGCAGCTCCTTGCCGACGGGAACGTCGACGATGGCGCCGGTGCGCTTGACGGTCTGGCCTTCCTTGATCTCGCGGTCGGAACCGAAGATCACGACGCCGACATTGTCGCTCTCGAGGTTGAGCGCCATGCCGCGCACGCCGGACTCGAACTCGACCATCTCGCCGGCCTGAACCTTGTCGAGGCCATAGACGCGGGCGATGCCGTCACCGACGGAGAGAACCTGGCCGACTTCGGTCACCGAAGCTTCCGAGCCGAAATTCGAGATCTGAGCCTTCAGGATGGCGGAGATTTCAGCGGGGCGGATGTCCATCAGCCGACCTCTTTCATGGCAAGACGAATTGAATTGAGCTTGGTTTTCAGCGAGGCGTCGACCATGCGGGAGCCCATCTTGACGACGAGCCCGCCGATCAGCGCCGGATCGACCTTGATCGAGACGTCGACATCCTTGCCGGCGACGCCCTTCAGCGCCGCGCGGATCTCGTCGACGCGTTTGGCGGTGGGCTGCTCGGCGACCGTCACCTCGGCGGAGACGATGCCCTTGGCCTCGGCGACCAGGCGCTTGTAGCCGGCGATCATGCCCGGCAGCGCGAAGAGGCGGCGCTTGCTGGCGACCAGCCCGATGAAATTGGCGGCGATGCCGGTGATGCCGGCCTTCTCGAGCACGGCCTTGATCGCCGCGACCTGCTCCTCGGCGGTGAAGGCCGGGCTCTCGATCAGGCGGGCGAGATCGGCGCTCTCGGAGAGCAGGCCGTTGAAGGCGTCCAGAGCGGCGGCGACGGTGTCGATCGCGCCCGTCTCCTCAGCCAGCTCGAACAAAGCGGTGGCATAGCGCTGCGCTACGCCCGACACCAGTGTCCCCTGCGATCCGCCTTCTGCCACGCTTCCCGTCTCTCGTTTCAAGGGCTTGCACCGGCGACCTTCCTGGGAAGGTGGAGTGCATCGTCCCGACGCTGCGAGTATCACAGGCGCAAAGCCAGCGACACGGCTTCGCGACCAAAATGTGGCGGTGCACTAGCATGTGGTTCCGGGGCACGCAATCGCTAGTTCGACCATGGAAGTGGCGATTGGGCCACGGCTTTCAGCAATTTTACAGGAAGCTCTGCGGATCGACATCGACCGCGACCCGGACCGACCCCTTGGGTTTGGGCCCGCGCTTCAGCCAGGCGCGCAGATAGTCCTGCAGGTTGACCTCGCGGGTCGTCCTGACGATCAGACGCATGCGATGGCGCCCGCGCAGCACCGCCAGAGGCGCTTCCGCCGGCCCCAGCACCGCGATTCCGTCGCCGGCCTCGGCGCAGCGCGCCAGCGCGCGGGCATGGCTTTCGGCCTCGGCCTGACCGTTCGCGGAGACGATCAGTGCCGCCAGCCGGCCGAAGGGCGGCAGCCCCGCAGCCTCCCGCGACGCCTCCTCTGCGGCATAAAACCGCTCCGGGTCGCCCGAGACCAGCGCCTTGAGCACGGGATGCTCCGGGTCATGCGTCTGAAGCAAGGCGCGGCCGGGTTTCTCGCCCCGTCCTGCGCGGCCCGTGACCTGCCGCAGCGCCTGAAAGGTCCGCTCGGCCGCGCGCGGGTCGCCCGAGGTCAGGCCGAGATCGGCATCGACGACGCCGACCAGCGTCATGCCGGGGAAATTATGGCCCTTGGCGACGAGCTGCGTGCCGATGACGATGTCGAACTCACCCTCGGCCACCGCCATCAGCTCCGTCTTCAGGCGTTCCGTCCCTCCGGGAAAATCGCTGGAGAGCACGATCGAGCGTGCCTGTGGAAAAAGCGTCGCGACCTCCTCGGCCAGCCGCTCGACGCCCGGCCCGCAGGCCATCAGGCTCTCGGGCTTGTGGCAGGCCGGGCATTCCTGCGGCCGGCGCTCGACATGGCCGCAATGATGGCAGACCAGCGCCCGCCGGAACCGATGATCGACCAGCCAGGCCGTGCAGTTCGGGCACTGGAAGCGGTGACCGCAATCGCGACAGAGCGTCAGCGGCGCATAGCCGCGCCGGTTGAGGAAGAGCAGCGACTGCTCCTTGGCCTCGATATTGGTCTCGATCGCCTTGACCAGCGCGCCGGAGAGCCAGCGCCCGCGCTCCGGCTTGTCCCGTCGCAGATCGACGAGGCCGAGCGTCGGTAATTCGCGCCCGCCGAAACGCTCCGGCAGCTTGAGATGCGTGTAGCGGCCGCGCTCGGCATTGACGCGGGTTTCCAGCGAGGGCGTCGCGGAAGCCAGCACGACCGGCGCGTTCTCGATGCGCCCGCGCACCACCGCCATGTCGCGGGCATGGTAGGAGACCCCATCCTCCTGCTTGTAGGCGGATTCATGCTCCTCATCGACGACGACGAGGCCGAGATCCTTGTAGGGCAGGAACAGCGCCGAGCGGGCGCCGGCCACCACCTTCGCCTCGCCGCTCGCGATCGCGGCCTGCAGCCGCTCGCGCCTGCGGCCGGTCACCGCCGAATGCCAGAGCCCCGGCCTGACCCCGAAGCGGGCCTCGAAGCGGTCGATGAACTGCGCGGTCAGCGCGATCTCCGGCATCAGGATCAGGCTCTGCCGGCCCTGCCGGATCGCCTCCGCCACCGCCTCGAAATAGACCTCGGTCTTGCCCGAGCCGGTGACGCCTTCGAGCAGCGCGACGCTGAACGCCCTCGCCTGCACGGCAGCCACCAGCGCCTGTGCCACCTCGCCCTGCCCCTCCGACAATTCCGGGACGGCATGGTCGGGATCGGGCAGCGCCGCGATGGCTTCGCGCGGCATCGGCTCGACGATGAAGGTGCCGGCATCGACGAGGGAATCGATCACGGCAGCGCTGACCGAGGCCGCCTCGGCCAGCGCCGATTTCGCGATCAGCAGGCCACCCTCGGCCGCGGCGATGGCACGAGCGCGGGCCGGCGTCATCCGGCCGGGCGGCGGCCCGGCGAGCCTGACGCCGAGCTTCGGTCGCTCGGGCGTGTCGTCCGGCTGCCGGCGCAGCGCCAGCGCCAGCACCGAGCCCTTCGGCGCGAGCGTGTACCACGCCACCCAATCGACGAGCTTGCGCAGCGCCGGGTCGAGCGGCGGCATGTCGTATTTGCCGGTGACCTTCTTGAGGTTGCCGCCGCGCCCGGCCCCGACGGCCCAGACCACGCCGACGGTCTCGCGCGGCCCCAGCGGCACCTGCACGACATCGCCGGGCGCAAGCGCGAGCCCCGGCGGCACGGCATAGCTATAGGCCTGGTCGAGCCCGAGCGGGATCAGCACGTCGACCGTGCCGCCTTCGATCATGTCCGCCGTCTCGTCCATCCTGCCAGTGTCTAGCACCGATTCGGCTGCTGTTAAGGCAGGAGCGTCATGCTTCCGCGATGACCGATTTCGACTCCTTCCGGCAGGACTGGCTGACCCATCTTTCGGCCGAGCGGCGCCTCTCGCCGAAGACACTGGAAGCCTATGGCCGCGATCTCGGCCAGTTCACCGCTTTCCTCACCGGGCATCTCGGCGGAGCGCCCTCGCTCGCCGATATCGCCGCACTGAAGCCTGTCGACCTGCGCGCCTTCCTCGGCCAGCGCCGCCGCGACGGCGTCGGCAACCGCACGCTGATGCGCCAGCTCGCGGCTTTGCGCTCCTTCGCCCGCTTCGGCGAGCGCAGCGGCAAGCTCACCGCCGCCGCCTTCGCCGCGACGCGCGGGCCGCGCCTCGGCAAGTCGCTGCCGCGCCCGCTCGAACCCGCCTCCGCGCGCGCCGTCACCCAGGCCGACACCCGCGCCGGCGAGGAGCGCGAGCAATGGATCCTGGCCCGCGACGCCGCCGTGCTCGGCCTGCTCTATGGCAGCGGCCTGCGTATCTCGGAGGCGCTCTCGCTCGCTCGTGCCCAGGCACCGCAAAGCGCCGGCGAGACGCTGACCGTGATCGGCAAGGGCTCGAAGACGCGGATGGTGCCGGTGCTGCCGGTGGTGGTGGCCGCCATCGCGGAATATCTCAAGCTCTGCCCCTGGCGCCTGCCGCTGGAAGGTCCGCTCTTCGTCGGCGCCAAGGGCGGGCCGCTATCGCCCCGCATCATCCAGCTCGCGGTCGAGGGGCTGCGCGGCGCGCTCGGCCTGCCCTCATCCGCGACGCCGCACTCCCTGCGCCATTCCTTCGCGACGCATCTGCTCGGGCGCGGCGGCGATCTGCGCGCCATCCAGGAACTGCTCGGCCACGCCTCGCTCTCGACCACGCAGATCTACACCCGCGTCGATTCCGCCCGGCTGATGGCGGCCTATGACGCCGCCCATCCGCGGGCGGGGCGCTGACATCGGACCGAAAAGTGGAAACCACTTTTCGGACGAATCCGATGCAAGAGGAAAACGGAACGCCATCTTGCCCGCCAGGGCGCATGGCGATCCGACATCTTGCTGCCGCAACGGAAAGCCTTAAACAGCGGCCATAGTGGCCCTGCGAGGTGATTCGATGTCGGAACCTGTCGAGATCCCGGAAGGCGGCAACAAGCGCATCGCGCTGCTGATCGCCTGTCTGGCCCTGCTGCTGGCGCTGGCCGAGATCGGCGGCAAGCAGGCCGAGAACGACGCGATCGCGCGCAACATCGACGCCTCCAATCTCTGGGCCTTCTTCCAGGCCAAGACGATCCGCGGCACCGTGGTGACGACGGCGGCGGAAACGCTCGAGCTCGATCTTGCCGCGACCGCCGATGCGGCGACCCGCGACCGGCTGCAGAAGCGCATCGACGGCTGGAAGGCGACGGCCGCCCGCTACAACAGCGAGCCCGAGACCAATGAAGGCCGCAAGGAGCTGATGGCGCGGGCCAAGGCGGCCGAGCAGCAGCGCGACGACTACAAGGCCCGCAACGAGAATTTCGAGATCGCCTCGGGCCTGCTCCAGATCGGCATCGTCGTCGCTTCGGCCTCGATCATCACCGGCGTGGCGCTGCTCGCCGGCGTTGGCGGCGGGCTCGGCGCCGTCGCGATCGCCTTCATGGGGCTCGCGCTGTTCGCCCCCCATCTGCTGTTCTGAGGGCGCTGCTGCCTCGGTAAGGGGCTGCCTCAGTAGTGGATGGCGCCCCGCATGCCGCCGCCGCAGGCGATGGCATCGCCATTGATCGCGACGCTGCGCGGCGAGGCGAGGAAGGCGACGATATCCGCGACCTCCGCCGCATCGACCAGCCGGCCGATGGTGACGTTCGCGGTCATGCCGGCCTCGACCTCCGCCTCGCTCTTGCCGCTGACCTGCGCCCGCGCCCCGACCAGCCAGGCCGTGCGCTCGGTCCGCGTCACGCCGGGATGGACGACGGTGACGTTGATGCCTTGCGGGCCGAGCTCGTCGGCGAGGTTCTTGGTCATCGCCGCGACCGCGACATTGCGCATCGAGCCGATGATGGAGCCGGTCGAGCGCGCCGCGAGACCGCTGATATTGATGATCCGGCCCCAGCCATTCGCCGCCATATGCGGCGCGGCCTCGCGCGCCATGCGCAGATAGCCCATCACCTTGACGTTGACGTCGTCCCAGAACAGCGCGTCGGTGATCTCGGCGAGCTTCGGCGGCGGCGCCTGCCCGCCCGGCTTGCCCGCCGCGTTCACGAGGATATCGAGCCCGCCGAGCACCTCGACGGCATGGGCGACGAGCGCCTTCACCGAGTCGTCGTGCTGGGTATCGACGGTATGGCCGACCACCTTGCGCCCGCTCTCGGCCGCGAGCGCCGAGGCGGCCTCGGCCAGCTCGTCCCGGTTGCGCGCGGCGATGACGACATCGGCGCCCTCGAGCGCGAGCTGCCGCGCGATGGCGCGCCCGATGCCCTTGCTGCCACCGGTCACCAGCGCGCGCTTGCCCTTGAGTTGCAGATCCATGGCTTCTCTCCTGTTCGATGAAAGCGTCAGGCCGAGGGTGCGCGCGGCCAGATGATCGGGCCGCGCATCTCTTCCCAGGCCCGCGCCATCCTGAGCACGCCGAGATCGTCGAAGCGCCTGCCGGTGATCTGCAGGCCGATCGGCAGCCCGGCCTTCGTCGTCCCGGCATGAACCGAGACCGCCGGCTGGTCCGACATGTTCGCCGCCACCGTGAAGCAGATATGCTCGAAGGGCTTGGCGGGGTCGTTAATGGGCGAGGCCCATTCCGCCGGATAGCTCGGCACCGGCGACACCGGCGAGAGGATGAAATCGTAAGGCAGGATCGCCTTCAGCGCGGCGTCGCGCATCGCCATCATCTGGCTCATGCCGCGATAGACCCGCTCGCCCGGCAGGTTCTGCCCGCCCTTCGCCCACTGGAAGATGTAGGGCAGGACCTTGGCCTGCTTCTCCGCCGGCAGGGCGCCGATATCGGCCCAGGCGCGCTGGCGCCAGAAATCGTCGAGCCCGTCGAGCATCGCGCGGGTGATGTGAGGCCCGACCGGCTCGACGATGGCCCCGGCGTCGGCAAAGGCTTTCGCCGCCGCCTCAACCGCAGCCTTCGTCTCGGGTTCGACGGGGAGCCCGATGCCGGCATCGCGCTGGAGGCCGATGCGCAGCCCCTTCAGGTCGATGTCCAGCGCCAGCCAGTCGATGTCCTGCGGCGGCAGGCTCATGCCGTCGCGCGCATCGGGCTTCGAGAGTTCCCGCATCATCAGCGCGGCATCCTCAACCGTGCGCGTCATCGGCCCGGCGACGCGGCCATAATAGGTCGGGTCGATCGGCACGCGCCCGAAGCTCGGCTTCAGACCCACCAGCCCGCACCAGCCCGCCGGCAGGCGGATCGAGCCGCCGATATCGGTGCCGACATGCAAGGGGCCATAGCCCGCAGCCCCGGCCGCACCGGCCCCGGCGGAGGAGCCGCCCGGATTCTTCGTCACGTCCCACGGATTGCGCGCGAGCCTGTGGAAGCTCGACAGCCCGGAGGAGAGCATGCCGTAATCCGGCATCGTCGTCTTGCCGAGGATGACGCAGCCGGCCTCGCGCAGCCTTGCCGCCGGGGGCGCATCGTCGGCGGAAGGAGCGAGATCGTTCGCAGCCGTGCCCAGCGGCACGGCCACGCCCTTGGTGCGGATATTCTCCTTGATCGTGCCGGGCACACCGTCGAGCGCCAGCGCCTCGCCCCTCAGCCAGCGCGCCTCCGAGGCTTTTGCCTGCACCCGCGCCGCGTCGGGATCATAGGCCCAGAGCGCGTCGAGCTTCGGTTCCCAGGCGGCGATGCGGGCGATGACGGCCTCCGTCACCTCGACCGGCGAGAGCGAGCGGCCGCGATAGGCGGACAGCAGTTCGGCCGCGCTCAGATCGGCAAGGTCGGTCATCGAAGCATCCTCATTCCCTTCAACCCTCACCGGCTGCGGCGCAGGCGCGGATCGATCGCGTCGCGCAGACCGTCGCCGAGCAGGTTGAATCCCAGCACGGTCAGCGCAATCGCGGCACCCGGAAAGATCGCAAGCCAGGGCTGCGCCGCCATGAAGGTCTGGGCTTCGTTGAGCATCCGCCCCCAGGAGGGGTTGGGCGGCTGCGTGCCCAGGCCAAGATAGGACAGACCCGCCTCCGCCAACACGGCAAGCGCGAACTGGATCGTCGCCTGCACCACCAGAATGCCGGCGATGTTCGGCAGGACATGATGCAGCGTGATCTGGCGGTTGTTCAGCCCGTTGGCCCGCGCCGCCTGGATGAAATCCTGCGCCCAGACCTGCAGCGCCGCGCCGCGCGAAAGCCTTGCGAAATAGGGCAGGTTCAGCACGCCGATGGCGACGACGGCGTTGAGCATGCCGGGTCCGGCGATGGCGGTCATCATGATCGCCGTCAGCACCGCCGGAAAGGCGTGGGTGAAATCGGCGGTCCTCATGATGATGTTGTCGAGGACGCCGTCGCGCCTCACCGCAGCGACCAGCCCCAGCACCGTCCCCAGCACCATGCCGATGCCGACCGCGCCCAGCCCCACCGCCAGCGAGTTGCGCGCGCCGACCATGATCATCGAGAAGACGTCGCGGCCGAACGGGTCGGTGCCGAACCAGTTCGCGGCGGATGGGCCTTGCAAGCGCCGGAGGATCGCCATCTGCGTCGGCGGATGCGGCGTCCAGACATAGGAAACCAGCGCCAGCGCCACCACGGCAAGGCTCAATGCCGCCCCGATCAGGAAGGACGGTGCGAGCCACCAGCGCTTCCTGCCGCCGGGCGCCTTGTCCGCGAGCGCGCTCATGCCTGCCTCAGCCGCGGATCGATCAGCCCGTAGAGCAGTTCCACGGCGAAATTGATGATGATGGCGAGGCCGGCGAACAGCATGACGAGGTCCTTGACCACGATCAAATCGTGCTGGGCGATGGCCTGGAAGACCAGCCGACCCAGCCCCGGCAAGGCGAAGACGTTCTCGATGATGATGGCGCCGGCGATCAGCACGGAGAATTGCAGCCCCAGGATCGTCACCACCGGGATCAGCGCGTTGCGCAGCGCGTGCCGGCGCATCGTCGTGCCCTCGCTCAGCCCCTTGGCGCGGGCGGTGCGGACGAAATCCTCCTGCAGCGTGTCGAGCATGGCCGAGCGCGTCACCCGCGCGATGATCGCCGCCTGCGGCAGGGCGAGCGCCAGCGCCGGCATGGCCAGCGACTTCAGCGCGGTGGCCAGCCCCGCCTGCCAGCCCGGAAAGCCGCCCGCCGGCAGCCAGCCGAGCCCGACCGCGAAGACGAGCACCAACAAGAGCCCGAACCAGAAGTTCGGAATCGCGAGCCCCGCCTGCGCGAAGGCCATGACGCCGGCATCGGCCAGCCTGCCATGGCGCGAGGCGGCAAGCACGCCGAGCGGCATGCCGATCAGGACGGCAAGCGCGATCGCGAGCACGGCGAGCGGCAGCGTCACCGCCATGCGCTCCATGATGAGCTGCGCCACCGGGACGCGATAGGTATAGCTCAGGCCGAGATCGCCGCTGGCGAGCCCGCCGAGCCAGAGGAGGAAGCGCAGCGGCGCCGGCTTGTCGAGGCCCAGCTCGGCGTGGAGCGCCGCCAGCGCCTCGGGCGAGGCGTTGAGGCCGAGCGTCACCGCCGCCGGATCGCCCGGCAGCACCTCCAGCACGAGGAAGATCACCAGCGCCGCCGCCATCAGCGTCAGCGCCAGCACGACAAGGCGGCGCAGGATGTAGCCGATCACGAGAAGATCCCGGGCGGAGCCGCGTTCAACGCCAGCGCAGCTCCGCCAGCGGCGTCACCGGCAATGGCCAGTCGGTCCACATGCCCTCCAGTTCGGCCTTGGCGACGGTGATCTTCGGCAGGATGAACAGGAAGCCGTTGACCGCGTCCTCGGCCAGCATGCGCTGCGCCTGCTTGTAGAGCTCGTTGCGCTCGCCCTCGTCCAGCGTTCCCGCGATCCTGGCGATCAGCGCCTTGAAGGCGGGGTTCCGGTACTGGAAGTAGTAGTCGTCGCGCGCATAGATATCGATGTCGAGCGGCTCGGTATGGGCGATGATGCTGAGGTCGTAATCCTTGTTGCGGAAGACGCGCTCCAGCCATTGCGGGAATTCGAGCGGCTCGATGGAAACATTGATCCCGACCTGCCCCAGCAGCGCCGCGACGATCTCGCCGGCCCGGCGCGCATAGGAGGGCGGCGGCAGCTTCAGCGTGCAGGAGAAGCCGTTGGGGAAACCCGCCTCCTTGAGCAGCGCCTTCGCCTTCTCGGGGTCGTAGGGGTAGGTGCCGGTCAGGTCGATATAGGCCGGGTGCAGCGGCGAGAAATGGCTGCCGATCAGGGTGACGTCGAAGCCGTAGACGCCGAGCGCGATGGTCTTGCGGTCGAGCGCATGGGCGATGGCCTGCCGCACCCTAGGATTGTCGAAGGGCGGCTTGGCGTTGTTGGTGGCGAGCACCGTCTCGCCCTCGGTCTTGCCGATGGTGACCTTGAGCCTGGGATCGGCCTGGAGCTGCGGCACCGCCTCGGGCGCCGAGAGATTGGTGTTGGCGTCGACATCGCCGGCCCGCAGCGCCGCGACCTGCGCCTGTGGATCGGACATGAAGCGGAAGGTCGCCTTCGCCAATGACGGCTTCTGCCCCCAATAGCCGTCGAAGCGGGTGAGTTCGAGCCGGTCGCCCCGGTTCCAGCGCGCGAACTTGAACGGCCCGGTTCCGATCGGGGCGGTCTTGTTGTTCGCCGCCGTCGCCGGCGCGACGATCACGGCATCGCCCCAGCTCAACCCGTAGAGGAAGCTCGCCGTCGGCTGCTTGAGCTTGATGACGACGGTCGCGGGATCGGGTGTCGCGATCTCCGCGATCGGCGTGAAGAGCTGGCGCTGCGCATTGGTCGAATCCGGCGCCACGGCCCGCTCGAAGGAGAATTTCACCTCCGCGGAGGTGAAGGGCGTGCCGTCATGGAAGGTCGCGCCGCTCCTGAGCGTGAAACGATAGGTGACGTTGTCGGGCGCGATCTCCCAGCTCTCGGCGAGGCAGGGCTGGATCTTGCCGGTCCGGTCCATCCTGACCAGCCCCTCGAAGATGTTCTGCAGCGTCACCTCGCGGATCGCCTGCGCGGCGCCGGAGGTCGGGTCGAGCGTCGGCGGCTCCAGCGTCATGCCGATGGTGACGCTGTCCTTCACCTGGGCGAAAGCGATGGCCGGCATCTGGGTTGCGACAGCCGCCAGACCGGCCCCTGCCAGAAGTTCACGCCGCGTCGTCATCGTCATCGCTCCGTTTGCGGCGGGCAGGATGGCGTGGGTCCGGCAGCGCTTGCAAGCCCAACCCCGCCACTTCGGATGCTTACAAACAAGCGTCTCTGGCGCACTAGTATACCACGCGATTGACCCCTGCTGCGCGCAGTTCTAGAGATCGGCCAAACACTAGGGAGATACCCCATGTTGCTGCACGATGATCGCCTCTTTCCCGCCGATCCGGTGACGCGCGGCATCGCGCGACGGCTCTTCGCAGCGATCCGCGACCTGCCGATCATCTCCCCGCACGGCCATACCGATCCGCGCTGGTACGCCGAGAACAACCCGTTTCCCGATCCGGCGACGCTCTTCGTCAAGCCCGACCACTACATCTTCCGCATGCTCTATTCGCAGGGCGTGCAGCTCGAACAGCTCGGCATTCCGCGCAAGGACGGCGCTCCGGTCGAGACCGACCCGCGCAAGATCTGGCAGATCTTCGCAGACCATTGGCATCTCTTCCGGGGCACGCCGACCAGACTCTGGTTCGAGCACGCGGCCTCGACCATCTTCGGCGTCAACGAGCGCCTGACGTCGGAAAATGCCGACCGGATCTACGACAAGATCGCGGCCAAGCTGGAAGAGCCGGAACTGCGTCCGCGCGCCTTGTTCGAGCGCTTCAACATCGAGGCGATCAGCACGACCGAAGGCGCGCTCGACGACCTGAAATGGCATGACATGGTCCGCGACTCCGGCTGGGGCGGCAAGGTCGTCACCGCCTATCGGCCCGACAGTGTCGTCGATCCGGAATTCGAGGGCTTCGCCGAGAACCTCGAAAAGCTCGGCGAACTGACGGGCGAGGATATCGGCTCCTGGACCGGCTATCTCGCTGCCCATCGCCAGCGGCGCGCCTATTTCAAGCAGCGCGGCGCCACCTCCTCCGACCACGGCCACGCCACGGCGCGCACCGCCAATCTCTCCGATGCCGAGGCCGAGAAGCTCTACGCCAAGATCCTGAAGGGCAAGGTCTCGGCCAAGGATGCCGACCTGTTCCGCGGCCAGATGCTGACCGAGATGGCCAAGATGAGCCTGGACGACGGGCTCGTCCTGCAGATCCATCCCGGCTCCTGGCGCAACCACAACGCTGCGCTGTTCGAGCATTTCGGCCGCGACATGGGCTGCGATATCCCGACCGCGACCAATTATGTCGAAGCGCTGAAGCCGCTGCTCGACGCCGTCGGCAACGAGCGCAACCTCACCGTGATCGCCTTCACCCTCGACGAAACCTCCTATTCGCGCGAGCTCGCCCCGCTCGCCGGGCATTACCCGGCGCTGAAGCTCGGACCGGGCTGGTGGTTCCTCGATGCGCCGGAGGCGATGCTGCGCTTCCGCGAGCTGACGACCGAGACGGCCGGCTTCTACAACACCGTCGGCTTCAACGACGACACCCGCGCCTATCTTTCGATCCCCGCCCGCCACGACCTCGCCCGCCGGGTCGATTGCGCCTATCTCGCGAAACTCGTCGCCGAGCACCGGCTGGAGGAGGACGAGGCGGCCGAAGTGGCGCATGACCTCGCCTATCGCCTCGCCAAGGAGGCCTACAAGCTGTGACCCGCCTTTCCAACGCCACTCTCGGCCAGATCGCGGCGGGCGTCCGCCGCCCGGCCTATGACCGCGCCGCCCTCAGGCCTGGCATCGTCCATCTCGGCCTCGGCGCCTTCGCCCGCGGCCATCTCGCCGAGTACACCGAGGACGCGCTGGAGAGCCGCTTCGGAGCCTGGGGCATCACCGGCGCCAGCCTCCAGCGCCCCGACCAGCGCGACCGGCTGAAACCGCAGGACGGGCTCTACACCCTGCTGAAGCTCGCCCCCACGGGGCCGGAGCTGCGCGTCATCGGCTCGGTGCTGGATGTGCTCGTCGCGCCGGAAAGCCCGGCCGCCCTCGTCGCGAAGCTCGCTTCGCCCGAGACCCGCATCGTCTCGCTGACCGTCACCGAGAAGGGCTATTGCCACGATCCGGCGACCGGCAAGCTCAGAGCCGATCATCCCGACATCGTCCATGATCTCGAAAACCCGGACGCGCCGCGCTCCGCCATCGGCATCCTGGTCGCCGGCCTGCGCGTGCGCCGGGCGGAAGGCCTTGACCCCTTCACCGCGCTCTGCTGCGACAACCTGCCCTCGAACGGCCATGTCCTGCGCGGCCTCGTCCGCGACTTCGCGGCGCTCACCGACGACAGGCTCGCCGCCTGGATCGAGGCCAATGGCGCCTTCCCGGCGACGATGGTCGACCGCATCGTGCCGGCGACGACCGAGGCCGACATCGCCGAGGTCGCCAAGCAGACCGGCCTGGACGATGCCGCGCCCGTCATCGGCGAACCCTTCCGGCAATGGGCGATCGAGGACGTTTTCGCCGCCGGCCGCCCGGACTGGCATGAAGTCGGCGCGCAGATGGTGACGGAGGTCGCGCCCTTCGAGTTCATGAAACTCAGGATGCTGAACGGCGCGCATTCCTCGCTCGCCTATCTCGGCTATCTCGCCGGCCATGAGACGGTGGCCGAGGCCAGCGGCGATCCCGTCCTCGCCCGCTTCCTGCAGGGGCTCTGGAGCGAGATCATCCCGACCGTGCCGGCGCCGCAGGGCGTCGTGCTGGCGGATTACGCGAAGGCCCTGCTCGCCCGCTTCCAGAACCCGGCGATCCGCCACCGCACCTGGCAGATCGCCATGGACGGCTCGCAGAAGCTGCCGCAGCGCCTGCTCGGCACGATTCGCGAGCGGCTGAAGGCGGGCGCCGGAATCGACCACCTCGCTTTGGGCGTCGCCGCCTGGATGCGCTACGTCACCGGCATGGACGAGAAGGGCGGCGCCATCGACGTCCGCGACCCGCTGGCGGCGGAGTTCAAGCGCCGGGCCGATGTCGCGGGCCGCAACGCCGAGGCGTTGAGCGCGAGCCTGCTCGGCATCGAGGCGATCTTCGGCAGCGACCTGCCGGGCGAGCAACGGTTTACAAAACCGGTGACCGCCCATCTCGCTGCGCTCTTCGACAAGGGCGCGAAGGCGACGGCGGCGAGCCTGGGTTGAGCCTCACCCTCATTCTCGGGCGAGGCGCAGCTTCGACCCGAGAATCTCGCAACGAGAAGACTCCCGGACCCACATCCGGCAAGCAAGAGAGGCTCGGGTCAGGCCCGAGCATGACGGCGGGCCCTTGATCCCCGCCGCCATCCGGCGCCAGATGCGCGGCAATGCTTCGCGCGCTCGCCGCCTTTGCCTTCGCACTCCTCGCCGCCGCGACCGCCGCGGCGCAGGACCAGCCGCGCATCGCCATCCCGAATTTCTGGGATCCGCGCATCAGGCTCGACCGGCCCGAGCCCGGCCCGCCGCGCGTCGTGCGCTTCCTGACCGATGACGACTATCCGCCCTTCCATTTCGCCGGGCCCGATGGGGCCCTGACCGGCTTCTCGGTCGAGCTCGCCCGCGCCGTCTGCGACAAGCTCGGCTGGACCTGCACCATCCAGCCGCGCCGCTTCGACACCTTGCTGGATTCGCTGGGCGAGGGCCGTGGCGACGTGCTGGCGGCGGCGATGAACCTGACACCCGCGATCCGCGAGCGCTTCGCCGCGAGCCATCTCTATTTCCGCGCGCCGGCCCGCTTCGTCACGACGCGCGGCAATGTCCGGGCCGAGCTCGACGGCGAAAGCCTGCAGGGACGGCGCGTCGCCGTCGTTTCCGGCACGGCCCATCAGGCCTTTCTCGAAAGGCTGATGCCCTTCGTGCAGCGCCGCGAGACCAGCGGCCTGAACGCCGCCGTCGCGGCGCTGCGCAGCGGCGACGCCGAATATGTCTTCGGTGACGGCCCGGCGCTGGCGCTGCTGATTTCCGCCAGCGGCGGCGAGCTTGCCTTCTCGGGCGGGCCCTATCTCGAGAGCCGTTATTTCGGCGAGGGCGTGGCCTTCCTGCTGCGCAAGGACGACCCGGCCCTGCAACGCGCCATCGACTACGCGCTCCAGAGCCTCTGGGACGACGGGACCTACAGCCGCTTCTATTTGCGCTTCTTCCCGGTCAGCCCCTTCTGACCGCCCTTGCCCTTGGCGGAGACCTTGTCGGCAGCGGCGGCGTCTTTCGCCTTGGCCTTGGCCTTGCCCCTGCCGGACCGCTTGCCGCCGCCGCCCTTCTCGTAGAGCGCGTGGAACTCCTCGGCCATGCCGCGCAAGGACCGCCCGATATTGGCGTATTCGAACTCGTTGAGATTGGCGAGCGAGGCGCGACCGGCCGGCTGCTGGGTGCCGAAGCCGCGGCCGGGCAGCAGCACGATGCCGGTCTCGTCGGCGATGCGGAACAGCAGCTCGTCGGGATTGACGTTGTCTTTTACCCAGGCCGCGAAATCGTCGCCGTAGAGGTCGCGCGCGATCGCCTCGAGATCGAGCAGCGTGTAGTAGTCGACCGCATTCGGGTCGGTCTCCTGCGCGACGCCGAGCTCGCGATAGAGCGCCGCCTCGCGCCGGCGGATCAGCTTTTTCAGCTCGGCCTTGTAGCCATCGGCCTCGTCCATCAGCGCGAAGAGCGAGAACAGCACCATCTGCACCTGCTGCGGCGTCGAGAGGCCGGCGGTGTGGTTCAGCGCGACCGTGCGACTGTCGGCGACGAGCCGGTCGATGAAGCTGAGCGAGCGCACATCCGGCAGGAGCGAGCCATAGCGCCGGTCGAGCTCGGCCTTGGCCGCCTCCGGCAGGGCGGCCAAAGCCTTGTCGAAGATCGAGTTCCGATGCGTCGCGACCACGCCGAGACGCCAGCCCGTCGCGCCGAAATATTTCGAGAAGGAATAGACCAGCATCGTGTTCTGCGGGCAGAGCGCGAAGAGCGAGCGGAAATCGTCGGCGAAGGTGCCGTAGACGTCGTCCGTCAGGATGAACAGGTCGGGCCGGTGCTCGCGCACGATCGCGGCGACCTTCTCCAGGCTGCGATCATCCATCTTCACCGAGGGCGGATTGCTCGGATTGATGCAGAAGAAGATCTTGATCGCCGGATCCTTGAGCTTCTCCAGCTCGGAATCCGGATATTGCCACTCCTTCTTCGGATCGGCGTTGATCGCAACCTCGACCAGCCCGTATTCGTCGAGCTCGGGGATCTCGATATAGGGCGTGAAGACCGGCATGCCGATCGCGACCTTGTCGCCCTTCTTGACCAGCCCGTTCTGCTTCAGCGTGTTGAAGATATAGGTCATGGCGGCGGTGCCGCCCTCGACCGCGAAGAGATCGACATTGCCCGGCGGGATGAAGCCGCCGACCATCTCCTTGACGATGTAGTGCTTGACGATCTCCTCGCTGATCCGGAGCATGCGCGGCGGCACCGGGTAGTTGCAGCCCAGGATGCCCTCGACCATCTCGTGCAGGAAGGCCGCGGCCGAGAGGCCGAGCTGATCGCGCACATAGCTCAGCGCCCGGCCGAGGAAGACGACGCCGGGCTGGTCGCGGTTCTCGGCGATGAAGCGCTCGAAGCGCCCCTCGATCCCGGCGATCTGCGGCAGGCCGCCGACATTGTTCGGCATGTAGGAGAAGGACAGCTCGGATTCGTTCGCCGCGAACAGGCCGAGCCGGAAGAAGGCCCGGCGCGGCAGGGTCGCGAGGAAATTGGGGTTGCCGCGGCCGGCATTGAGCATCAGCCGGTTCTCCCGGCCCGAAGCCAGCTTGATCAATTCGTCCTTGAGCTCGAACGGGCTGAGCTTGGCATACTGGCTGTAATCGGCGGCCATCTTGCGTCTCCTCGTTGCGTTCAGGCGAAGGCCACGACAAGCGGGCCGAGCAGGGTCAGGAAGACATTCGCGAGCGCATAGGTGATCGCGAAGGGCGTGGTCGGGATGGAATTGCCGGCCTTGTCGAGCACCTCGCCGAAGGCGGGATTGGCGCTGCGCGAGCCCGAGAGCGCGCCGGCGAAGATCGCCGTATTGTCGTAGCGCAGGATGTAGCGGCCCACGAGCATGGTGATGATCATCGGCAGGATGGTCACGACCACACCGATCAGGAAGATCGACAGCCCCTGCTGGATGATGGTGCTGACCGCCTGCTGGCCGGATTGCAGGCCGACCACTGCGACGAAGCCGGCGAGGCCGAGATCGCGCAGCAGGGTCGATGCCGCCGTCGGCATGTTGCCGATGGCGAGGTTGCGGCTGCGATACCAGCCGAACAGCAGGCCGGAGAGCAGCGCGCCGCCGCCGCTGCCAAGCGTCAGCGGAATCGAGCCGATGCGCACGACGATGAGGCCGATGAGCAGGCCGACCACCAGCCCGAGCCCATGGAAGACGAAATCGGTCTTGTCGCTGGCGACGATCACCGTGCCGACGACCTTGGCGACGCGCTGCACGTCTTCCGCCGTGCCGTAGAGTTGCACGACATCGCCCGGCTCGATCACCGTGTCGGGCTTCAGCGGCAACGGCTTGCCGGCGCGCTGCAACCCGGTGACATAGATGCCGTGGCGCAGGTTGCCCGCAGTGGCGTCCCTGATCTGCTGGACGCTCTTGCCGATGAAGTCGCGATTGGCGATGGCGACATCCCGGACCTGCACGACCAGATCCATGCCTTCCGAGGATTGCAGCTCTGGGCCGATCTGCGCGGCGACGCCGACGACGCCCGCACGCCGCCCGACGACGAGGATGATGTCGCCGGCAGCCAGCTTCAGCGAGGGCTCGACGCCGACCACGGCCCCGCCGCGCTTGATCCGCTCGATGCTGATCGCATCGCCCTGCGCCAGCGCCTCGACCTCCGCGACGGTTCGCCCGGCGACCTTCTCGACCTTGTAGAGCCGCCCGACCAGATCGGGCGCCGCCGGCTGCTCGCCCGGCCCGTAGACGCGGATGCCGGCAAGCAGCGCGGCTTCCGCCTTGATCGCATCGTCGCGGATGCTGCGCCCCATCAGCCAGGGCAGGATGTTGACGCAGACGATGATCGCGCCGAAGGAGCCGAAGATATAGGTCACAGCATAGCCGACGGCGACATTGCCCTGCAGGCGCTGCACCTCGTCGGCCGCGAGCCCGAGCTTGCCGATCGCGGCGCTCGCCGTGCCGATGATCGCCGACTGCGTCAGCCCGCCGGCCGCGATGCCGGCCGCCAGGCCCTTGTCGAGCCCGAACATCCGCGCCAGCACCACCACGGTCGCAAGCCCGCTGACCGCCAGCACCGCCGCCATCACGATCTCGCGGATCGACTGGCGCCCGAGCGAACGGAAGAATTGGGGCCCGCTCTCGAAACCCACCGCGTAAATGAACAGCGCGAACAGCACCGATTTGATGCCGTTATCGATGGTGACGCCGACCTGGCTGACCACCACCGCCGCGAGCAGCGAGCCGGCGACGCCGCCGAGCTGGAACTTCCCGAACTGGAACTTGCCGACCCAGTAGCCGACAGCCAGCGAAAGAAAGAGTGCGATTTCAGGAGACTGGTGAAAGATCGAAGACAGCCAGGACATCTTTCCCCCCGCCCAAACAATCGTATCGAGATCAACGATTGTACAAAAACGGAAAAGACTCAAGCTGTGGTTGTATATTTTGAATTCGATCGGATTCTAGCGATCATTATAATAAAGACATCGACATGAAGAGAGAAAAGACCTGCTTATGCCGGGAACGCGCAGAGCGAAACCCAGCTTGCCGATTCTGTCCCTGACAGCCTGCTTCGGTTCCTCCGGTTCGGAAGGCGAGGCGCCGGCGCCTCGCCTTCGAAGACTTTGCCCGCCTTGGCGAAGCTCAGGGCGCGTTGCTGGCCAGCGCCTGCTTCGCCACGGCCGCGAGCCAGCCGGACGCTGCCGGCAGGATCGCGTCGTTGAAGTCGTAGCGGTCATTGTGCAGGTCGCCGCCATTCACGGCCGGGCCATTGCCCATCCAGATGTAGCAGCCGGGGCGGCGTTCCAGGAAATAGGCGAAATCCTCGCCGGTGGTGCTGGCCTTCAGGTCGCGCCGGACGGCGAGCCCCGCGGCCTCGCCGGCGGCGACGGCCATCTCCTCCTCGGGAGCCGTGTTGATCGTGGCGCTGCCATGCGTCGTCTCGACCGCGGCCGTCATCTCGAAGGTCGCGGCGATGTTCTCAGCGATGCCCTTGAGCCGCGCCAGCAGACGGTTCCTGACCGCCGGCACGAAGGTGCGGAAGGTGCCCTCGATGAACACGCTGGTCGGGATCTGGTTGGAGGCGAGCCCGCCATGCACCTGCCCGATCGAGACCACGGCGGACTCCATCGGATCGACATTGCGCGACACGATCGTCTGCAGCGCGACGATGAGATGGCCCATCGCGACGATCGGATCATGCGTCTGCTCGGGGAGCGCCGCATGCCCCGCCTTGCCGGTGAGCGTGATCTTGAAGCGCCCGGGCTCGGACATCACCGGCCCGCGATGCACCGCGACGGTGCCGGCTTCCAGCCCCGGCCAGTTATGCAGCGCGAAGACGCGCTCCATCGGGAAGCGCTCGAGCACGCCGTCGGCGAGCATCGCCTGGGCGCCGCCCGCCCCCTCCTCCGCCGGCTGAAAGACGAACTGCACCGTGCCGCTCCAGCCCTCGTCGCCCTTGAGCAGCGCCGCGGCGCCGAGCAGCGCGGTGGTATGCCCGTCATGGCCGCAGGCATGCATCACGTTGGGCGTGCCGGATTTGTAGGGCAGGTCGCTGGCCTCCTGGATCGGCAGCGCGTCCATGTCGGCGCGCAGGCCGACGCTGCGCTCGGAGGCGCCGCGCTTCAGCGTCGCCACCACGCCATGGCCGCCGATGCCGGCGGTGAAGGGCACGCCGAGCTCGGTGAGCTTCTCCTGCACGAAGGCGCTCGTCGCCTTCTCGTGACGGCCAAGCTCCGGATGGGCGTGGAGATGGCGTCGCCAGGCGGTCAGCTTGTCGAGCAGGTCGCGGTCCAAGGCGGGGTTCCTTTCAAAATCGATAGCCTCGCAAATGCGTTCCGCAGCCCTCATCCTGAGGAGCGCTCCAAAGGAGCGCGTCTCGAAGGATGTTCCAGAGCACCCTGGAACATCCTTCGAGACGGCCGCATTCGCGACCTCCTCAGGATGAGGGCTGCGGCTTCAGCCACAGCGAGGTCGTCAAGCTATACTGGCAGGGGAGCACGGCAAAGGATCATCCGAATGCCGCCGCTGTGCGTTTCGCGCATTGACGCACCCCTTTTCGATCTGCCAAAGCCCGTGGTCCGCCGATAAGCGATATCGCTTTCTGGACAGACACGGAGAGGACACCAGCCCCCATGCCCGCCTTCGACGCAGCCCTTGTTGACGCCGCCCAGCGTTCGGCCGCCTGGCCGTTCGAGGAGGCGCGCAAACTGGTGGCCCGCATCGAGAAATCGGGCAAGAAAACGGTGATCTTCGAGACCGGCTATGGCCCCTCGGGCCTGCCGCATATCGGCACCTTCGGCGAGGTCGCGCGCACCTCGATGGTCCGTCACGCCTTCCGCGTGCTCACCGGCAACACGATTCCGACCCGCCTCATCGCCTTCTCGGACGATCTGGACGGGCTGCGCAAGGTGCCGGACAACGTGCCGAACAAGGAATTGCTCGCCAACAATCTCGGCAAGCCGCTGACCGAGGTGCCGGACCCGTTCGGCACGCATGACTCGTTCGGCCGCCACAACAATGCGCGCCTGCGCGCCTTCCTCGACGGCTTCGGCTTCGACTACGAGTTCAAGTCCTCGACCGACTCGTACCGCGCCGGGGAGTTCGATGCGACGCTGCTCAAGATGCTCGCCCGCTACGATGCGGTGATGAAGATCATGCTGCCGACTTTGCGCGAGGAGCGGGCCGCGACCTATTCGCCCTTCCTGCCGATCCACCCGAAGACGCGCGTCGTCATGCAGGTGCCGATCGACGAGGTCGATGTCGAGGCCGGCACCATCGCCTGGACCGACCCGCAGACGAAGGAGCGCTTCGTCTCACCGGTAACCGGCGGCCATGTGAAGCTGCAGTGGAAGCCCGACTGGGCGATGCGCTGGGTCGCGCTCGGCGTCGACTACGAGATGGCCGGCAAGGACCTGATCGACTCGGTCAAGGTTTCCTCGCAGATCGCCCGCGCGCTCGACGGCACGCCGCCGGAAGGCTTCAACTACGAGCTCTTCCTCGACGATCTCGGCCAGAAGATCTCGAAGTCGAAGGGCAACGGCCTGACCATCGAGGACTGGCTGACCTATGGCCCGCCGGAGAGCCTGGCGCTCTACATGTTCCAGCGCCCGCGCGAGGCCAAGAAACTGCATTTCGACGTCATCCCGCGCGCCATCGACGAGTATCTGCAGTTCCTCAACGGCTATGAGCGGCAGGACTGGAAGAACCGGCTCGGCAACCCGGTCTGGCACATCCATGCCGGCAACCCGCCGGCGCCGGAGGTCATCGCCTCGGGCGAAGGCGACAACGCGGTCCGGACGCAGGTCACCTTCGGCCTGCTGATGAACCTCGTCGCCGTCGCGAATTCCGAGGACAAGGGCGTGCTCTGGGGCTTCCTCCAGCGCTACGCGCCGGGCATGTCGCCGCAGACCCATCCGCGCCTCGACGCGCTGGTCGGCTACGCGATCGCCTATTTCCGCGATTTCGTGAAGCCGGCGAAGAGCTACCGCCCGGCCGACGAGGTCGAGCGCGACGCCTTCACCAAGCTCGACGCGGCGCTGGCCGCCCTACCCGCCGACCCGACACCGGAGATGGTGCAGGACACCGCGCTGGACGTCGCCCGGGCCATCCCGCGCTACCAGAACCTCACCGCCAAGAACGCGACGCCGGAGCGGCCGGGCGTCTCGGGCGATTGGTGGAAGGCGATCTACCAGGTGATGTTCGGCGAGGATCAGGGCCCGCGCTTCGGCTCCTTCGCGGCGATCTACGGCCTGCCCAACACCCGGGCGCTGATCGCCAAGGCGCTCAGCGGTGATCTCTTGAAAGAGCACGCCGCCTTCCTGAAGACGCGCAAGGGCGGCTGACCCTCAGGGCGGGCAGTTCCGGGACTGCCCGTCCAGCCCCTGCCGGCGCTGCTCGAAGCTTGCGCGCGCCGTCTCGCCATCGCGCGCGATGCGGACGACATAGATGCCGTCGAAATCGCTGCCGTGCCAGCGCGGCACCGCATCGGCATCCCCGCCATGCTCGGTCATGAGCCGCCGCGCGAGATCGACGAGGCGCTTGTGCTCCCAGGCGACGACCACGGTCGCGCCGCGATAGTCGGGCGCATCGAGCGCCTGCGCCAGCCGCCCGGTCTGCTTGTAGCCATAGGGCGTCTGGATGGGCAGGCCGAGCTGCCGCGACAGCGGCTCGAGCGTCTGGAGCGGGCGCCGATAGGGATATTTCACGCCGTCATCCTTCTTGAGATGGCCGGGATCGGGCGCGAACAGCGCATCGGGCTTGCCGAAAGCGCCCAGGATCACGCCGGGCAAGGCCTGCGCCCGGTTGAGGCCCTGGCAATCGAGCCGGCCGAAGCCGCCGGACGGCTTCTCGCCATGCCGGACGAGCACGATCGTCTCGACCGAGCGCGCGGCGGCGGGTGACCCCATGGCCGCTGCCGCCAGCAACGCGACCACCAACCTTGCTGCGGCCATCATGCTCGCTCCTCCCTGCGGGCCGGCCGATGCCACCCGCCTCATCCGCCTATACGATAACCACGCAGACCCGCGCCGCGACCGATTCGAGACTTCGTCGCAGGCTGCCGAACACACAGGACCGCAGGAGATCGACCTTTCCATGACGACCGCCGAAGCTGTCGAACGTGCGATCCGCGCGCGCCGCGCCATCCGGGCCTTCCGGCCCGACCCCGTCGATCCTGCCTTGCTGCGCCGGCTGATCGATCTGGCGGCGCAGGCGCCCTCCGGCACCAATATGCAGCCCTGGAAGCTCCGCGTGATCGGCCCGCAGGCGCGGACGCGGCTCGAAACCGCCCTGCTCGCCGCGCTCGAGGCCGGCGAGCGCCCCGGCACCGAGGAATACCGCTATTATCCCGAGCGTTTCCGCGAGCCCTATCTCTCGCGCCGCCGCAAGGTCGGCTGGGATCTCTACGGCCTGCTCGGCGTCGCGAAGGGCGACATCGAGGGCATGAAGCGCCAGACGGCGGCGAATCTGCGCTTCTTCGACGCGCCGGTCGCGCTGATGGTCACGATCGACCGCGATCTGGAGATCGGCTCCTGGCTCGATCTCGGCATGTTCGTGCAGAATCTGCTGATCGCCGCGCAGGGCCACGGCCTCGATTCCTGCCCGCAGGCGATCTTCGCCCAGTTCCACCCGGTCGTGCGGCGCGAGCTCGCTATCCCTGAGGACGAGGTCGTGGTCTGCGGCATTGCCATCGGCAAGGCCGACCCCGACGCCCCGGCCAACCGCCTGGTGCCCGAGCGCGAGCCGGTCGAGAACTTCACCACCTGGCTGGACTGAACGGGGAAAGCCTACCCGCCGAGCGACGCCTTGCGCTCGTCCTTGCGGAACAGCTTGAAGATCGGGCTCACCACCCAATGCATCGCGACGATGGCGATGCCGCCGACAACGAGGCCGAAGGCCGCCGCGAGCACCGCGCCCGCCAGCCATTCGCCCGCCCCGCTCAACCCGGCCGGAAGGGCTTTCCCGGTCGCGACCGAGAGATCGTGGATGGAGTGGCCGAGCGCGCTGAGCCCGTAGCCTTCCAGCCCGTGGATGATGATGCCGCCGCCGACCCAGAGCATCGCCGCCGTGCCGACCGCGCCGAGCAGGCCGAGGAAATGGGGCATGCCGACGACGAGGCCGCGGCCGAGCGGCCGCGTCAGCTGGCGCAGGGTGCGGTCGGGCCAGCTCGCCTCGCCCGGTTCCAGCCGCCTCAGCCCCAGCAGGCTGGTAGCCGGGCGCTCATTGCCGGCGAGCGCCACGCCGACATCGTCTGCCTTCACGATCAGGGCGACGACGCCATAGACGGCGGCGGTGATGCCGATGCCGACGATGGCGAGCACAGCCGCCTTCATCCAGAAGGACTGGTCCGACACACCCGCGAGCGTGATCGCCATGATCTCGGCCGAAAGGATGAAATCGGTCTTGATCGCGCCCGCGATCTTCTGCCGTTCGAGGGCCGTGGGATCGCCGGCCGCCGCCTCCCCCGCCTTCGCGCTATCCTGCGATCCATGCGGCAGCACCAGCTCCAGCAGCTTCTCCGCTCCCTCGAAGCAGAGATAGGCGCCGCCGGCCATCAGCAGCGGCGTGATCGCCCAGGGCGCGACCACGGCCAGGATGAGCGCGCCGGGCAACAGGAAGAGAAGCTTGTTGCGCAGCGAGCCCAGCGCGATGCGCCAGATGATCGGCAATTCGCGCGAGGCCGCGAAACCGACGGCATAGCGCGGCGTCACCGCCGCATCGTCGATGACGACGCCCGCCGCCTT
The DNA here is from genome assembly GCF_014764685.1 of Allobosea spartocytisi. Lineage (NCBI taxonomy): Bacteria > Pseudomonadati > Pseudomonadota > Alphaproteobacteria > Hyphomicrobiales > Alloboseaceae > Allobosea > Allobosea spartocytisi. The sequence goes on along the minus strand of NZ_JACXWY010000009.1, from coordinate 76,559 downwards.
GGCCCCCGCCTTGCCCGCCTGCGCCACGATGTCGTCGACGGACGACGCCGCGACCTTGGCGATGCCGGCGACATCGTCGAGCAATGCGAACAGACCGGATGCCAAGCGTCTCTCCCCTATCGGCGTGTCCGGCAGGATAGGAGCTTGTGCGCCGCGCGCAATCGCGCAGGCTCCGCTTCCCGCTTGACGACGGCACCGGTGCGAAGGGCGGGCGATCCGTGACGAAAGGCGAAGCCCGCCTCGCTTGACCCGCCGGGAAAGCGCATGCCATCCCGGCAGGACATTCCCCGGAAGGCGGACCGAGATGAGCGAAAGCGTGTTGAGCGAGATCGTCGCGGCGGGCGTCGTGCAGATCACCATGAACCGGCCCGACCGGAAGAACGCGCTCGACCGCGCCAGCTATGCCGGGCTGATCGCGGCCATCGCCGCGGCCGAGGCGGATGACGCGATCCGCGCCATCCTGCTGACCGGCGCCGGCGGCTGCTTCACCAGCGGCAACGACATCAAGGATTTCGCTATGGCCGCCGCAGCCGGCGAAGGCCCGCGCGTCGCCATCGACTTCCTCGACGCGATCTCGACGGCGAAGAAGCCCATCGTCGCCGCCGTCGAGGGTTTTGCCGTCGGCATCGGCACGACGATGCTGCTGCATTGCGACCTCGCCTTCGCAGGCAGCGGTGCGAGCTTCCGCCTGCCCTTCGTCACGCTCGGCCTCTCGCCCGAGGGCGGGTCGAGCTATCTCCTGCCGCTGGTCGCGGGCTCGAAGAAGGCGGCGGAACTGCTGATGCTGGGCGAGGCCTTCGACGCGGGGACCGCCGCCGGGGCCGGGCTCGTCAATGCCGTGGTGCCGGAGGGCACGGCGCTGGAGCATGGGCTCGCCAAGGCGAAGGCGCTGGCGGCACTGCCGCCGCAATCGGTCGCCCTGACCAAGATGCTGCTGAAGCGCGGCTCTGCTGCTGCGGTGGCCGAAACCATCGCGACGGAGGCGCATCATTTCGGCGAGCGCCTGCGCTCGGCCGAGGCCATGGCGGCCTTCGCGGCGTTCCTGAAGAAATAGCGACGGCTCGTCAGGCCGCCACGGCTCTCCGCCCCCTCAGCCAGTCGCGCGTCCAGGAGAAGACCGGCCAGAGCAGCGCCGCAAACGTCATCGCCGCCAGCACGGACGAGACCGGCCGCTCGAAGAAGGGCAGGATCGAACCGTCCGACTTGATCAGCGAGGTGACGAAGCTCTGCTCCACCATCGTCCCCATGACGATGCCGAGCACCATCGCCGCGACCGGATAGCCGTTCTTCTCCATCACGAAGCCGATGATGCCGAAGAGGGCGACGCACCAGACCGCGAACAGGTTGTTGCCGGCCGTCGCGAAGGCGCCGACCGCGCAGAAGATCATGATCACCGGCATCACCGCCGAGCGCGGCGCGCCGACGACCTTGCTCGCCAACCGGATCATGACGATGCCGAACGGGATCATGATGATGTTGCCGAGGATGAAGATGATGTAGAGCGCGTACATGCTCTCGGCCTGCTGGGTGAACAGCGTCGGCCCGGGGTTCAGCCCCTTCATGTAGAGCACGCCGATGGCGATGGCGGTGATGGTATCGCCGGGAATGCCGAAGAGCAGCGCCGGCACCCAGCCCGAGGCGAGCGAGGCGTTGTTGGAGGCGCCGGCCTCGATCAGCCCTTCGGGATGGCCAGTGCCGAACTTCTCGGGCGTCTTCGAGAAGCGCTTGGCCATCGCATAGCTGACCCAGGCCGCCATGTCGGCGCCGGCGCCCGGCAGCACGCCGATGATGATGCCGACGATATTCCCGCGCGTCTGCTGCTTGGGGTATTCCTTGGTGAGCTTCCACTGCCCCTTGAGAATGGAGCCCAGGCGCCGGTTTTCGATCTTGGGCGGTTCGCGCTCGGTCAGCGCGCGCATCACCTCGGCCAGCGCGAAGACGCCGACCAGCGCCGGGATCGGCTCGATGCCGCCGAGCAGGTCGGTCGAGCCGAAGGTGAAGCGCGGCACGCCGCCGGGATTGTCGATGCCGATACAGGTGATCAGCAGGCCGAGCAGCATCGCCGCGATCGCCTTGATCGGCGATGACCGCGCCACCAGCGTCGAACACATCAGGCCGAGCATGGCGAGCCAGAAATTCTCATAGGTCGAGAAGGAGAGCGCGACATCGGCCAGCAGCGGCGCGATCAGCATCAGCGAGAGCGTGCCGGCGATGCCGCCCAGCGCCGAGAACCAGAGGCAGATGCCGAGCGCCGTCTCCGCCTGGCCCTTGCGCGTCATCGCATAGGCCTCGTCGGTATAGGCGGCGGAGGCCGGCGTACCGGGAATGCGCAGGAGGCAGCCCGGAATGTCGCCGGAGAAGATCGCCATCGCCGATGCGGTGATGATCGTCGCGATCGCGGCGATCGGCGAGAGATAGAAGGTGACCGGCACCAGCAGCGCCGTCGCCATTGTCGCGGACAGGCCGGGCAGCGCGCCGACCGTCAGCCCGTAGAAGGCGGAGGCGACGATCGCGATCATCACATCGAATTGGAAGACCAGCCCGAAGGCCTTGATGACGGTGTCCATCGTCAGGCCTCGCTCACCAGGGGAAGGGCAGGATGCCGCCGGGCAGCGGCACGCGCAGCAGCTTGAGGAAGATCAGGTTGATGACGAAGGGCGCGATGATCGCGAGGGGCACGGCGAGCTTCGGCCTGGCTCCGAAGGCGAGGCTCGCCACCAGGACCATGATCGCCGACGTCGGCAGGAAGCCCAGCGTCTCCGAGACCAGCGCATAGAAGGCCAGCAGCGCCGGCGGCAGCAAGGCCAGCCAGTTGCGCCAGGCCGGCAGCGGCGCGAGCTGCTCCGGCGCCGTATGACTGGCGAGATCGGCCTCGGCGACCTCCTCGAAGCGATGGCCGATCCCGAGCATGATCAGCCCGCCACAGAGGACGAGGCCGGCACCGATCACCATCGGGAAGGCGGAAGGGCCGATCTGCTGGCCGGGCACCGGCGGCAGTTGCGAGCCATAGGCGAAGGCGAGGCCGCCCAGAACGGCGACGACACCTCCGGTGACCTTGTCTGAGAGGAGCATGGGCAAAAACGGCTTTCGTGACGGGAAGAGGCCGGTCGCGGCGTTTGCGGCCGCGCCCGGCTGCGCGAGGTCTGAGCGTCAGCCCTTGGCGAGCCCGCCCGCCTTCATGAAGGCGCCCATCGCCTTGTCGCTCTCGGCCATGAACGAGCCGAAATTCTCCGCGTCCGCATATTTCATCGAGAGGCCGCGCGAATTCATGAAGTCCTTGTACTCCTGCGAGTCGTAGATCTTCTTCAGCTCGGCCGAGAGCAGCTTGGCGACGTCCGGCGGCAGGTTCTTCGGCCCCCCGATGCCGCGCCAGGAGCCGAGCGGAACCTCGATGTTCAGCGCCTCCTTCAGTGTCGGCACGTCCTTGAATTGCGGGTTGCGCTCTGCCGCCATGATGGCGAGTGCCTTGGCGCGGCCGGCATCGATCATCGCGCGGGCCTCGGGCACGGAACAGGTCACGAGGTCGAGCCCGCCCGCAGCGAGGTCCTGCATCGCGGGCGCGGCGCCGTTCGAGGGAACCCAGGCGACATGGTCGGGCTTCAGCCCCATCGCCTGCATCCAGCCGACGAGGGCGAGATGCCAGATGCCGCCCTGCCCGGTGCCGGACGCCTTGAACTTGCCGGCCGGCGCGGCCTTGATCGCATCCGCGAGCTGCTTCACGTCCTTGTAGGGCGAATCCGACTTCACCTGCACGCCCGGCGGGTCGTCGTTCATCAGCGCCAAGGGCGTGTAGCTGGCATAGGTCAGTTGCGTCAGGCCCTGGTGATGCATCATCGCGATCTCGGAGGTGATGATGCCGAGCGTGTAGCCGTCCGGCGGCGCCGTCGCGATCGCGGAATGGCCGACCACGCCGGAGCCGCCGGTGCGGTTCACCACGCTGAAGGGCTGGCCGAGGCTCTTTTCCAGCAGCGAGGCGATGATGCGGACGACGGCATCGGTGCCGCCGCCGGCTCCCCAGGGGCATACCAGGGTGACGGGACGGGATGGGAACTTGGCCTGTGCGATGGCAGGCGCGGCGATCAGGCCGGCAGCCCCCGCCGCCGCTCCCTTGAGCACACTGCGTCTGTCGAGGGTGGTCATCTGTCATTCCTCCGCTAAATCGTTTTAGGGGCTGAGCGCTCCTCACCGCTGGCGGGGCGCTCTTGAGATAACCGGGTCATCTGAGCCGATCGCGGAAGCGGTGGCAACTTCGCATTTCGGCGAAGAAAGAGCCTTTTCCAGCGGGTTTCGTCACGGCGGGCATGGGTGCTCCCCGCAGCAAGGGCTTCGGGAAACCGGCGCTGAAAAGCGCTACAAGCCGCAGACCAGCGGCACGACCGCGCCCGAGACCTTATCGACGACCGCGCCGGTGCTGAGGCTCGCGGCAGCGCCTGAATCGGTCGTCAGCGACAGGCCGGCATTGCCGAGAACCCCCTGGATCGCGGCGGAATCCGCCAGCGCATAGGAACGCTGCGGCGCGATGCCGGCGACGAGTTGCTTGTCGGATGGGTTGGCGGTCACCAGCCCGACGAGCCGGCCCTGACGGTCGAAGGCCGGGCTTCCGGCCTGTCCGGGTTGCAGCGGCGCCAGCACCGCCGCCCCGGTGGTGGCGCGCAGGGCCTGCCCCGGCAGCGCCACGGCGGCGCGCTTGCCGGCATCGTCGCTGAAGGCGACCAGCACCAGCGCTGCGCCCGCATCCGGCGCCTGCCCCGCCAATGCGGGCGGCCTGCCCCCGCCGGTTCCGTCGAGATCGAGCAGCACGAGGCCGCTGGCATCCTTCGCCCGCGGCCTGGCGGTGCGAGCGCCGGCCCGCAGGCTGCGGCAACCCTCGACCGCCGACGCCGCGCCGAGCGCGACCTTGTCGGAGAGCAGCACCGCGACGCCATAGCGCTCATTGCTGCGCGCCGCCGGCTGCGTCAGCGGCGGCGCCGATGCCGGCGCAGCAGCACTGGCGACAGCAGTCCCGCTTGCAGGCGCCGGCCCGGTCGGGAAGGGCTCGAAGCTCGCGGCGATCGCGATGACGAGCTTGTCGACGGTCGGTGCCAGCGCCTTGTCGTAGCCGATCGAGAAGCCGCGCAGGCCCTGCGGCCCGGCCGCGAGCCGGCGATAGAACCGCCCTGTCGGCGTCTCCCCGGTGACGACGAAGAAATCCGGCCGGAGCAGCTTGTAGGTGATCTTGCGCGGGCTGTTCGGGCTGACAGCGGTCGCCTTCTCGAACAGCGCCGCGAGATCGTCGCCCGGCGGCGAGGCGGTGGTGTCGAGCGTGACCTTGTCGTCGGCGCTCTGCCAGCGGCTGCCGCCGGCGGGCGTGGCGTCGCGCTTCGGCAGGAGCTTGCCGGGAATGCCGATGCGCACCCCGGTCTTGTCGTCATTGATCAGCCGGAAGCCGGCGGCATCGCGTGCCGCCTGCGCCGCCTTGGCCAGTGCCGCGCGATCGGCCGGAGCGAGGACGCCGTCCGCCGGCCCGCGCCCGCCCTTGAGCGCATTGATCGCGCGGAAGGTCAGCGGGCCGAAGGAGCCGCTGACCGCGCCGTTGAACTGGCCCGCCCAGATCAGGTCGGTCTGGATCGCCTTGCGCTCGGCCTCGGGCAGGGCCTCGAAGCTCGCCTGCGCCGCCGCCATCTGCGGGTTGGGCGCGGCCGGGGCGGGAGCCTGCGCCTGTGCGCCCGACGCGGCCACCAGCAGCGCCAGACCGAGCAGGGCCGCACCGGCTTGCTTGATTCGCGCTCGGTTTCGATCGTCAGGCAACATGGTCTCGTCCTCGACAGGGGGGCGGAGCGGCTGCATTGAGCGTCAGAACGCCTGGCGCTGCAACCGGGGAAGGGCATCCCAGCGCGTGTCATCCCGGGCGACCGCAGGGAGACCCGGGATCCATGCCGGAGCCCATCCGATAAAGGCTCCGGCATGGATCCCGGCTCTCCGCTTCGCTCCGTCCGGGATGACCCGCGTGTTTCCCAATCGAACCGCCTAGCCCGCGCGCAGCGCCGCCGCATCCTTCACGCGCATGACTTGCACGGGCGCGGCGCGGTGATAGCCTGCCGGCCCGTTCAGCACCGTCATCGGTCCGAAGCCTTCGCCAGCCACGCTGAAGCCCTCGGCCGCCGAAGAGGATCGACGATGAACCTGTTGCCCCGCCTCCTGGTCGCGCTCTGCCTGAGCTTCGCGGCCGCCCCGGCCTTCGCCCAGAAGGCCTATATCCGCACCGATCTCGCGGCCGACGGGCAGAGGCTGGAGGAGCGGCTGAAGCGCGAGGTCGCGGCCGGCAACCGCCCGGCGGCCGATCTCGTCCGCGCCGGCGACATCGTGCTCGGGCGCGGCGATGCGCGCGGCGCCCTGCCGCTCGCCAATGCCGCCGTGGTCGCCGATTCCGGCAATGCCGCCGCCTGGCGCCTGATGGCCCGCGCCGCCAGCGGCATCGAGCCGCGCGACTATCGCGAGCGCTGGGAGATGCGCGAGCGCGCCATCACCGCCGCCTATCTCGCCTATAGCCGCGCCAGCAACCGCACCGACGAGGCCTCCTCGCTCGGCGTGCTCGCCCAGACCTTCGAGAAATACGAGCTCTGGCGCCCGGCGCTGACGACCTATCGCCTCAGCCTCGACCTCACCGCCAATGCCTCGCTGCAGAAGAGCTATGAGGATCTGCGCGAAAAACGCGGCTTCCGCCTGCTCTCGAACCAGGTCGATTCCGACGCCGCCTCCCCGCGCGCCTGCTTCGAATTCTCCGAACCGCTCGCCCGCGGCAATGTCGATTTCGCGCCCTATGTCGCGATCTCCGGCGGCTCCGGCGATTTCGCCGTGAGCGGCGAGGAACGCCAGATCTGCGTCGACGGGCTGCGCCATGGCGAGCGCTACGCCATCGTCATCCGCCAGGGCGTGCCCTCCGCCATCCCCGACGAGACGCTGCTGAAATCGGCCGATTACGAGATCTATGTCCGCGACCGCACGCCCTCGGTGCGCTTCACCGGCAAGAACTACGTCCTGCCCCGCACCGGCCAGCAGGGCATCCCGGTCGTTTCGGTCAATTCGGGCAAGCTCGACCTCGAGGTGATGCGGATCGGCGACCGCAACCTGATCAACTCGGTCCATTCCGACGACTTCCTGAGCCAGCTCGGCTCGTGGCAATCCCGCCAGATCGCCTCCGACAAGGGCCAGAGCGTCTGGACCGGCACGATGGACGTGAAGTCCGAGCTCAACAAGGACGTCGTCACCGCCTTCCCGGTGGTCGAGGCGGTCGGCAGCCTGAAACCCGGCGTCTATGTCATGTTCGCCAAGCCTTCGGGCGGCCCGGCCGCGCCCGCGACCGGCGACGACGGCGATTCCTATGACGACGGCTCGACCCGCGCGACGCAGTGGTTCGTCGTCTCCGATCTCGGCCTGACCTCCTTCTCCGGGCCGGACGGCGTGCATGTGCTCGCCCGCTCGCTGGCCGACGCCAAGCCGATCGCCAATGCCGAGCTGCGCCTGATCGCCCGCAACAACGAGGTGCTCGGCACGGCGAAGACCGATTCCAACGGCTATGCCCGCTTCGATGCCGGGCTCGCCAAGGGCGAAGGCGGCAACGCGCCCGGCCTCGTCACCGCCGGGCTGGGTGAGGATTACGGCTTCCTCGACCTGAAGCAGACCGCCTTCGATCTGTCGGATCGCGGCGTGAAGGGCCGCGTCGCGCCGGCCGGGCTCGACGCCTTCCTCTATACCGAGCGCGGCGTCTACCGCTCGGGCGAGACGGTCTATCTCACCTCGCTGCTGCGCGACGCCAAGGGCGCCGCCGTCACCGGCCTGCCGCTCACCATCGTGGTCAAGCGCCCCGACGGCGTCGAGTACCGCCGCCGTCAGGTCGAGGATCAGGGTGCCGGCGGCCGCGCCCATTCGATCCCGCTGATCTCCGGCGCCGCCACCGGCACCTGGCGCGTCCTCGCCTATGCCGATCCGAAGGGACAGGCGATCGGCGAGACCTCCTTCCTCGTCGAGGATTACGTTCCCGAGCGGCTGGAGCTCACGCTCACCCCGAAGGCTCCGGTGCTCCAGGCCGGCGAGCCGGCCGAGGTCAACGTCGCCGCCCGCTATCTCTATGGCGCGCCGGGCTCCGCGCTCGACGTCACCGGCTCGATGACGCTGCGCGCCGCGAGCGCCAGCGCCATCCCCGGCTTCGGGGATTATCAGGTCGGTCTGACCGACGAATCCTTCGATCCCATCCAGACCGAATTCGAGGAGAGCGCCACCACCGACGCCGCCGGCAAGGCGACGATCTCCAACCCCGTCCAGCAGGCCGAGACCAACCGCCCGCTCGAGGTCGAGATGACAGTGCGCGTCGGCGAGCCCGGCGGGCGCGCCATCGCCCGCTCCGTCACCGTGCCGATCGTGCCCAAGGGCGCGGCCATCGGCGTCCGGCAGACCTTCAAGGACGGCGAGCTCGGCAACAACCAGACCGCGACCTTCGACGTCATCATGGCGACCGGCGACGGCAAGCGGCTCAGCCGGCCGAACGTGAAATGGGTGCTCTCGAAGGTCCGCCGCAACTATCAGTGGTTCTTCAAGGACGGACGCTGGAACTATGAGGGCGTCACCACCACGCGGCGCGTCTCGGACGGGCAGGTCACGGTCTCCGCGACCGAGCCGGCGAAGATCGCCGCGCCCGTCGAATGGGGCAATTACCGGCTCGACGTGACCTCCGACGGCGCCGAGGAGGCCGCGACCGCCGTCTCCTTCAGCGTCGGCTATGAGAGCGACAAGACGGCCGATACGCCGGATGTGCTCGACGTCGCCCTGGACAAGGCCTCCTACGCCAATGGCGAGACCGTGCAGGTCCGGCTCTCGCCGCGCTTCGCCGGCAAGGCGACGCTCGCCGTCATCAGCGACAAGCTCGCGGACATCCGCACCATCGACATCACCGAGGGCGGCACCACCGCCACGATCCCGGTGAAGTCGGAATGGGGCGCGAGCGCCTATCTCGTCGTGCTCGCCCATCGCCCGATGGACACCGCCGCCAAGCGCCTGCCCGGCCGCGCCATCGGTCTGGCATGGTTCCAGATCGGCAAGGACGAGCGCACGCTGGCGGTCGATCTCGGCGCGCCCAAGCTGATGCGCCCGCTCTCGACGCTCTCGCTGCCGGTCAAGCTCTCCGGGCTGAAAGCCGGCGAGGACGCCTTCGTCACGGTCGCTGCCGTCGATGTCGGCATCCTCAACCTCACCCGCTATGAGAGCCCCGATCCGAGCAAGTACTTCTTCGGCCAGCGCCAGCTCGGCCATGATCTGCGCGACCTCTACGGCTATCTGATCGACGGCATGCAGGGCGTGCGCGGCACCATCCGCACCGGCGGCGACGCCGCGCCCAAGATGGACGGCGAGAAGCCGACGCAGGAGCCGCTCGCCCGCTATTCCGGCGTCGTCAAGGTCGGGGCCGACGGCACGGCCAAGATCGATTTCGACCTGCCGGCCTTCAACGGCACGGTGCGCGTCATGGGCGTGGCCTGGTCGGCCGGGCGCACCGGCCAGGCCAGCGCCGACGTGATCGTGCGCGACCAGGTCGTGGCGCAGGCGACGCTGCCGCGCTTCCTCGCCATCGGCGACCAGTCCCGCTTCCATCTGCAGATCGACAATGTCGAGGGTCCCGCCGGCGCCTACACCGTCGATCTCGACGTGAAGGGCCCGGTCCTCGTCGCCGCCGATGCGACCCATCGCACGGTCCAGCTCGCGGCCGGCGCCAAGACGCAGATGACGATCCCCGTCACCGCAGCCGGCCTCGGCCGCGCCGAATTCGACGTGCGTGTCTCCGGGCCGAACGGCATCGGCACGGTGCAGAACCTCGCGGTCAAGGTGCAGCCCTCGGCCGCAACGCTGGCGCGACGCATCGTCCGGCCGATCCCCGGCAATGGCGGCGCCGTCACCGTCTCCTCCGACCTGCTGGCCGATCTCGTGCCGGGCTCGGGGCAGGTCTCGGTCTCGGTCTCGCCCTTCGGCTCGCTCGACGTGCCCGCCTTGCTCAAGGCGCTCGACCGCTACCCCTATGGCTGCACCGAGCAGACCGTCTCGCGGGCTTTGCCGCTGCTGGCGGTCAACCAGCTCGCCTCGATGGAGAACCTCGCGCTCGACGACAATGCCGATGAGCGCGTGCAGAAGGCGATCGAGCGCGTGCTCGCCCGGCAGGGCGGCAACGGCTCCTTCGGCCTGTGGGGCGTCGGCGGCGAGGATTTGTGGCTCGACGCCTTCGTCGCGGACTTCCTGACGCGGGCCCGCGAGCGCAAGTTCGACGTGCCGCAGACCGCCTTCAACATGGCGCTGGACCGCCTGCGCAATCAAGTCGTCAACACCGGCGACATCAACAAGGAGGAGGCCGCCGGCATCGCCTATGCGCTCTATGTGCTCGCCCGCAACGGCCGGCCGGTGATGGGCGATCTGCGCTATCTCGCCGACAACAAGCTCGGCGATTTCGCGACCCCGCTCGCCCGCGCCCAGATCGGCGCCGCACTCTCGGCGCTGGGCGACCGGGCGCGGGGCCGCACCGCTTTCGGCAGCGCGCTCGGCCTGCTCCAGCAGGCAAGCGATGACGGGTTCTCGCGCCCCGATTACGGCTCGCGCCTGCGCGACGGTGCCGGCGTGCTCGCGCTGATCGCGGAATCGAATGGCGAGCGCGCCGATATCGGTCGCGCCGTCTCCCTCCTCGACGCCACCCGCAACAGCGCCCGCTACAGCTACACCTCGACGCAGGAGCAGATGTGGATGGTGCTGGCGGCGCAGGCCATGTCCAAGGAGGCCGAGGGCATGACGCTGACCGTCGACGGCGCGGCCCGCAAGGGCGCCTTCTACCGCACCGTCTCGGCCGAGGCGCTGGACGCCAAGCCGCTGACCATCGCCAATCCGGGCAGCGCCAATGCCCAGGCGGTGATCACCGTCGCGGGCATCCCGACCACGCCGGAGCCGGCGCTGAACCAGGGTTTCGGCCTCGAACGCGTCATCTACACGATGAAGGGCGAGCGGGCCGACCCCACCCGCCTGCGCCAGAACGAGCGCTATGTCGTGGCGCTCAACGTGACCGAGGGCGCGCCGCGCTTCGGCCGCTTGCTGCTGGTCGATCCGGTGCCGGCCGGGCTGGAGATCGAGAACGCCAACCTGACCGAGGGCGCCTCAACCGCCGGGCTCGACTGGCTGAAGCAGGAGGTCTCGCCGGTGCATACCGAAGCGCGCGACGACCGCTTCGTCGCGGCCTTCGAGCGCTCCGGCGGAAAGAGCGACAAGCTCGCCTACACCGTCGCCTATATCGCCCGGGCGGTCTCGCCCGGCCGCTACGTCGCGCCGGCCGCCGTGATCGAGGACATGTACCGGCCGGATCGCTTCGGCCGCACGGGCTTCGGCGCGGTGGAGATCAGTTCGGCGCGGTGATGGCCGTGAATGACCCGACCAGTCCGTCATTCTCGGGCGAAGCGAAGCGCAGACCCGAGAATCTCGATCAGGAGATGCTCGGGTCAAGCCCGAGCATGACGCCGCGCCCTGGCCGCTTCGGCAAGCTTAAGATCGGGGTGGCGGCCTGCGCCCTTGCCGTCGTTGCCGCCACCACCGCCCTCACCCTCTACATCCGCTCCCTCCCGCCGCTCGACCTTTCCGCCGCCGCCGACCGCTCGACCGTCGTGCTCGACCGCGAAGGCCGGCTGCTGCGGCCCTTCCTCACCACCGATGGCCGCTGGAAGCTTACCGTCACCAGCGACGATGTCGACCCGCGCTACCTCGCCATGCTCAAGGCCTATGAGGACAGGCGCTTCGACAGCCATCCCGGCATCGATCCGCTCGGCCTGCTGCGCGCTGCCGGCCAAATGCTGCGGCATGGCCGCGTCGTCTCCGGCGGCTCGACCCTGACCATGCAGGTCGCCCGCCTGCTCGAGCCGCGCGACGAGCGCGACCTTGCCGCAAAACTCCGGCAGGCCGTGCGCGCCGTCGAATTGGAACGGCACCTCAGCAAGACCGAGATCCTCGACCTCTATCTCAACCTCGCCCCCTTCGGCGGCAATCTCGAAGGCGTGCGCGCCGCAAGCTTCGCCTATTTCGGCAAGGAGCCGAAGCGGCTTTCCACCGCCGAGGCGGCGCTGCTCGTCGCCCTGCCGCAATCGCCCGAGACACGCCGGCCCGACCGCTTCGCGGAAGCCGCCCGAAAAGCCCGCGCCCGTGTGCTCGCCCGCATCGAACGTGCCGGCATCGCGACGGCCGGAGAAGTCATCGCCGCGCGCGACGAGGAGATCCCGACCGCACGCCGCCCCTTCCCCACCTTGAGCCCCCATGTCGCCGAGCAGGTCGTGGCGGAGGCGCCGGCGCAGCGCGTCCACCGTCTCAGCCTCGATGCCCGCTTACAGAAGAGCCTGGAAGGCCTCGCCCGCGAGCGCAGCCTCGGCCTCGCGCCCCAGGTTTCGATCGCGATCCTCGCCGTCGACAACGAGACCGGCGCGGTCCGCGCCTCCGTCGGCGGCGTCGATTATTTCGCGGCCGAACGGGCAGGCGCGCTCGACCTGACGCGCGCGTTGCGCTCGCCCGGTTCGGCGCTGAAGCCCTTCATCTATGCGCTCGCCTTCGACAACGGCATCGCCCATCCCGAGACGATGCTGGAAGACCGGCCGGCACGCTATGGCAGCTATGTGCCCGAGAATTTCGACATGACCTTCCAGGGCATGGTCAGCGCCCGCAAGGCGCTGCAACTCTCCCTGAATGTCCCGACGGTGGAGCTGCTCTCGGCGCTCGGCCCGCAGCGTTTCCTGTCGCGACTGCGCGATGCCGGCATCACCGTCGCTCTGCCGAAAGAGGGCGGCGCGCCCGGCCTCGCGGTCGGCCTCGGCGGGCTCGGCATCACCTTGCAGGATCTGACCCGCGCCTATGTCGGGCTGGCGCGCGGTGGCGAGATGGCGCCGCTGCGGTTCAGGGAGGAGCCGTCTTCCAGCGGAACGCCGCCCCTGCATCTCGTCGAGCCGGTCGCGGCCTGGTATGTCGCCGACACCCTGCTCGGCGCCCCGCCGCCGCTCAACGCCGTGCCCGGCCGCATCGCCTACAAGACCGGCACCTCCTATGGCTATCGCGATGCCTGGGCCGTCGGCTTCGACCGCAAGCACACCATCGGCGTCTGGGTCGGCCGGGCCGATAACGGCGCCGTGCCCGGCCTCGTCGGGCGCGTGGTGGCGGCGCCGATCCTGTTCGACGCCTTCGCCCGGCTCGGCATCGATCCGCGCCCCTTCCCGCAACCCGCCGACGCCATCGTGGCCAGCACGAACCATCTGCCGCCGCCGCTGCGCCATCTGCGCCAGGATGTGCCGAAGACGGTGGCCGCCATCGCGACGCCGGCCTTGAAACTCGCCTTCCCGCCGGACGGCGCCCGCATCGACCTCTCGGCCGACAGCCTCGACGGCCAGGGCCAGCTCAATCTGAAGGCCGCGGGCGGTGCACCGCCCTTCACCTGGCTGGTCGACGGCACGCCTGTCACCGCGCCGCTGCGTCGACGCGAGGCTGCCTGGCAGCCACCCGGCAAGGGCTTCATGCGGATTTCCGTGGTGGATGGGACGGGGGCGAGCGAGAGCGTCTCGGTCAGGCTGCAATAGCAAGTTTGCACGCACCGAAAGCCCCGACAGGCTCAGCCTGCGGGGTTTTCGGGCTTTAACATCCGAGGGATGCGCGGAGCCGGGTGGCGTTCGCAGTCGACGGCTGCGTGCCGATGTCGAGTCGATGTCGATGGTGTCGAACAGCGACGACCTCGCGCCGTCCGGCTCCGCGCACGGGTATCTGGGGGTCCGCTTCGTATTTGAAGCCCGGCAAAGGGCAGGGCCTGCCTGTTCGGCCCGGACGAAGTCGGCACCTCCGCGCGACCAAAGAGAGGATCACCGTGATCGCGTCCTGTCGGACGCGCGGCGATCCAGCGGACCCGCAACGGTCCGGGAGCGCGAAACCCGCAATCCCAACCGGCCCACGATGCCTCGCGAAGCCCCTCGGTCGGCTGGGACGAGGCGAGAATAGGCATGGGCTGGAAGGGCGGGGATAAGTTTGGTCGAGGAACCGGGGTTTCTTCCTTCTCCCCTCGGGGAGAAGGTCGCTCGGCGCAGCCGAGACGGATGAGGGCGGAACCTCAGCCGAAAACAAGAAAGGGCCGCTTGCGCGACCCTTCCCTCATCCGACGGCTTCGCAGACCCCTTCTCCCACAAGGGGAGAAGGGAGCCCTTTGTCTGTTCGCGCGCTACTCCGCCGGCTGCGGATGCGCGCCATGCGCCTCTTCATGCGCGCCATGGCGCGAGCCATGGACCTTGCGCGCCAGATAGCTGTAGGCCACCGGCACCACATAGAGTGTCAGCAAGGTGCCGAAGCTCATGCCGCCGACGATGACCCAGCCGATCTGCGAGCGGCTCTCGGCACCCGCGCCATGGGCGATGGCGAGCGGCACGGCGCCGAGCACCATGGCGCCGGTCGTCATCAGGATCGGCCGCAGGCGCAGTTCCGCCGCCTCGACGAGGGCGTCGATCATCTCCTTGCCCTCCTCGCGCAACTGGTTGGTGAACTCCAGGATCAGGATGCCGTGCTTGGTGATGAGGCCGACCAGCGTGATCAGGCCGATCTGGCTGTACACGTTCATCGTGCCGCCCGAATAGTACAGCGCGGCAAGCGCGCCCGTCAGCGAGAGCGGCACCGAGACCATGATGACGATGGGGTCGACGAAGCTCTCGAACTGCGCCGCCAGCACCAGATAGATGAAGCCGAGCGCGAGCAGGAAGACGATGAAGATGCTGGCGCCCGACTGCTTGAACTCGCGGCTCTGGCCGGAATAGTCGATCTGCACCGAACTGGGCAGCACGCGCCCCGCGCCCTCCTCCAGCACCTTGAGCGCATCGCCCAGCGAATAGCCCGGCGCGGGAATCGCGGTGATCGTCGCCGAGCGGAGCTGGTTGAAGCGGACCAGTTCCTTCGGCGCGACGTTCTCCTCGACCTTGACCAGGCTGGAGAGCTGCACCACCGCGCCGCCGCGGCCCATCAGATAGATCGACTGCAGCGCCTGCGGCGTGTTGCGCTCCGTGCCCTCGACCTGCAGCACGACGTCGTACTGCTTGCTGTTCATGTTGAAGCGCGTCACCTGCCGGCCGCCGAGCAGCGTCTCCATGGTGCGGCCGATGATGTCGACATTGACGCCGAGATCGGCGGCGCGCTGCCGGTCGATCGAGACCTTGATCTGCGGCTTGTCGAGAATGAGGTTGCTCTCGACATTGGTCAGAACGGGCGAGTTCGCGACCTCCGCCATCAGCTGGTCGACATAGGACTTGATCTGGGCATAGGGCTCGGACGAGCGCAGCACGAACTCGACCGGCTTGCTGTTCGCCTGGCCCTGGCCGAGCGAGGCCGGATTGGTCGCGAACAGGCGGATGCCCGGGATCTGCGACAGCCCCCGGTTGATCTCGGCGACCAGATCCTGCTGCTTGCGCTCGCGCTCCTCCCAGGGCTTGAGGCGGGCGAAGGCGATGGCGCGGGTCACATCGGGGAAGCCGACGATGACGAGGTAGGTCTCGACCTCCTGGATGTTCTTGAAATAGGTCTCGACCCGCCGGGCGTAGTCGGCGGTGAAGGACAGCGTGGCGCCCTCGGGCGCGACGCCGATCACGTTGATCGTGCCGCGATCCTCGACCGGCGACAATTCCGAACGCAGATGGGTGAAGAAGTAGTAGCCGCCGCCGGCGACGCCCACCGCCAGCAGAATGATAAGCGGACGCACCGACAGCGCCGCGCGCAGCGACGCCCTGTAGCCCCGCGACAGCGCGTTGAAGCCACGCTCCAGCACGTTGAACAGCCAGCTATGGGAATCGTGATGGCGCAGCAGCTTGGCGCACATCATCGGGGTCAGCGTCAGCGCGACGAAGCCCGAGACCAGCACCGCGCCGGCCAGTGTCAGCGCGAACTCGATGAAGAGCTTGCCGGTGCGGCCGGTCGAGAACGCCATCGGCGCATAGACCGCGACCAGCGTCAGCGTCATCGCCACGACCGCGAAGGCGATCTCGTTGATGCCGCGGATCGCCGCCTTGGTCGGCGCGATGCCATCCTCGATATGGCGGTGCACGTTCTCCAGCACGACGATGGCGTCGTCGACGACGAGGCCGATGGCGAGCACCATCGAGAGCAGCGTCAGCGTGTTCACGGTGAAGCCGAGCGCATACATCAGCGCGAAGGAGCCGATCAGCGAAACCGGAATCGTCACCAGCGGGATCAGCGTCGCCCGCAGCGAGCGCAGGAAGATGAAGATGATCAGGACGACGAGGACGGTCGCCTCGATGATCGTCTGGTAGACCGCCTTGATCGAGCGGTCGATGAAGACCGAGGTATCGTAGGATTTGGCGATCGACATGCCCTGAGGCAGATCCTCGATGATGCCCGGCAGCGCCTCCTCAATGCCGGCCGAGACGTCGAGCGGGTTGGCCGTCGCCTGCTTGACGATGCCGATCGTCACCGAGGGCGCGCCACCAAACCAGGCGGCGTTGCGCTCCTCGCGCGCGCCGAGCTCGACCTTGGCGACGTCCTTGAGCTTCACGGAGAAGCCGTTGGCGTCCTTGATGACGATCTCGCGGAATTCCTCCGGCGTCGTCATGCTGGTCTGCGAGAGCACGGTGAATTCGCGGTCGTTGCTCTCGATGCGGCCCGACGGGATCTCGATGTTCTGGGCCCGGACCGCCGCCTCGATCTGCTGGACGCTGACGTCATAGGCCGACATCCGGGCGCGATCGAGCCAGATGCGCATGGCGTATTGCCGCTGGCCGAGAATGCGGACCTCCGCCACGCCGGTGACGTTCTGCACGCGGTCGGAGATGAAGCGGTCGGCGAAGTCGGTGAGCTCGAGCGGCCCGTGCCGCGAGCTGGTCAGCGAGAGATACAGGATCGGCTGCGAGTCGGCCTCGACCTTGGCGATGACGGGCTCGTCGATCTCGTCGGGCATGCGGCTGCGCACGCGGCTGACGCGGTCGCGCACATCCGAGGCCGCGACATCGGGGTCGACATCCGGGCGGAAGCGGACCTGGATGAAGCTGCGCTCCTGGCGGCTGGTCGAGGAGAGGATCTCGATGCCCTCGATGCCGGCGATCGAGTTCTCCAGGATCTGGGTGACCTGCGTCTCGATGATCTCAGCCGAGGCGCCGCGATAATCGGTGCGCACCGAGACGACGGGCTCGTCGATATTGGGATATTCGCGCACGGTCAGGCGGCCATAGCTGACGAAGCCGATCAGCATCACCAGCAGACTCATGACCGTCGAGAGGACGGGCCTACGGACGAAGAGTTCGAACAGGCTCATCAGAGCTGGCTCGTCTGAACGATCTTGTCCTTGATCGCGATGGCGGCGCCGTCGCGCAGCCGCATCTGCCCGGCGGTGATGATCTGCATGCCGGGCGTCAGCCCGCTGACGATCTCAACCTTGCCCGGCAGGCGCTTGCCGAGCTCGACGCTGAGGCGCTTCGCTTTGCCGTTCTCGACGACATAGACCATCTTGCCGACGGCATCCGGCACCACCGCCATCTCCGGCACCACGATCGCGTTCGGGCGCTGGTCGATGGTGATGGCGAGGCGGGCGAAGAGGCCGGGCTTGAGTGCGAGATCCGCGTTCGGGATCGTCGCGCGCAGGCGGATGGCGCGGCCGTTCACGTCCACGACCGGGTCGATCGCGAAGATCTTGCCGGTGAATTTCCGGTCGACGACCGCATCGACCCGCATCTGCACGGGCTGCCCGACCTTGAGGCGGCTGAGGAAGATCTCGGGAACGCGGAAATCGATCTTGATCGGGTCGACGCTGGTCAGGGTGATCAGCGGCTTGCCCACCGGGACATAGTCGCCGACGCCGACCGCGCGCAGGCCGACCACGCCGTTGAACGGCGCAAGGATGGTCGATTGCGCGAGCTTGGCCTTGGCGAGCTGGACGCGGGCCTCGGTCGAGGCGAGCTTCGCCGCGGATTCGTCCAGCGCGACCTGCGTTCCCGAACCGCGCGAGACCAGCCCCCTCAGACGTTCGTTGGTGTCGCGGGCGAGGCCGAGATCGGCCATCGCCTGCTTGAGCTCGGCATCGAGGATCGCGGTGTCGAGCTTGACCAGCTCCTGCCCGGCCTTGACCGGCTCGCCTTCCCTGAAGCCGAGCGAGACGACGCGGCCGGCGATCTCGGGGGCGATGACGACGGATTCGTCGGCGGCCAAAGTGCCGAGCGCCTCGACCTCCTCGCTGACCGTCATGATCTCGACGGAGGCGACTTCCACCGGCACGGCCGCACGCGCCGTCGGCGCCACGCTGGCCTGGGCCGGCTGGCTGCCGGCCAGACGCATCCGGTAGCCGTAATACCCGCCGCCTGCCAGGCCGGCAACGAGGAGAAGGAGAACGAACCGCTTCATCAGGCTGGGGGCTCCGTTGCCGCCGGTTGGTCTTAAATGGAACGAAAGGCCTTGCTAAGATGCCGGCACGCCACAGCGGCACAAAAACGCATGTTTTTGCGCCACCGCCGCATCGATCCGGCGCCTTTAGGCACCTATGCAAGATACCTGCCGGGGCGCGACGCGCCGATACGGCGCCTCTGCCGCACGCAGGCATCCATCCTCATCCTGCCGATAAGTCACCCATCGTCCAAGCGCATTTTACCGACCTCACGAAAATGTTGGCCCGCCCGGCCCCGTGAAAGGCCGTTCGGAGCCGCACAGCGGCCGCCCGCCGTCACGCCGCTGTCATCTCCGGCCGATAGCGCTTCTTCCCATGCATGAATCTTGGCTCCGACGGCTCCGGCCGGCCCGGTGTCGCCATCGTGCGAAATGTCATGTTCGAGAACCTTTCATGTTGCGCATCGAAGGCCTGGTGAAGCGCTTCGGCGACAAGAACGCCGTCGACAATGTCTCGCTGTCGATCCCCAACGGCGAGATGGTTGGCGTCATCGGCCGGTCCGGAGCCGGCAAATCGACGCTGCTGCGCATGCTCAACCGGCTCGCCGAGCCGAGCGCCGGGCGCATCATCTGCGAGGACCGTGACATCACGGCGCTGAAGGGCACCGCGCTCAGGCGCTGGCGCCGCGACACCGCGATGATCTTCCAGCAGTTCAACCTCGTCGGCCGCCTCGACGTGCTCACCAACGTGCTGCTCGGCCGGCTCAATCACCGCTCGCCCGCGCTGACGCTGGTGAAGAGCTTCTCCACCGACGACAAGATCCGCGCCATCGCCGCGCTCGAGCGGCTCGACATGGCCCATCTCCTCGCCCAGCGCGCCGAGACCCTGTCGGGCGGCCAGCAGCAGCGCGTCGCCATCGCCCGCGCTCTGGTCCAGGAGCCGCGCATCATCCTGGCCGACGAGCCGATCGCCTCGCTCGACCCGCGCAACACCCAGGTCGTGATGGACGCGCTGTTCCGCATCAACCGCGAGCACGGCATCACCGTGATGTGCAACCTGCACGACCTCGATATCGCGGCGAAATACTGCGACCGGCTGATCGGCATGGCCGCCGGCAAGGTCGTCTTCGACGACGTGCCGCAGGCGCTGACCCGCGAGGTCGCGGCCGAGCTCTACGGCATCGAAGCGAAGGATGCCGGCGCCGAGGCCCTGGACGCGCTCGACGCCATCGCCGCCTCCGAGGCGGCCAAGCGCGCCAAGCAGAAGATCGCCTGAGCGGCATCCCGCCGCCAGCCGCGAGAAGACGAGCCTAACCCGAAGACCCGCATCCAAAGGAGCAGACCGCATGCTGACCCGTCGTCATACCCTGAAGCTCGCCGCCGCCGGCCTCGCCGTCGCCGCCACCCCGGCTTTCGCCCAGGACTGGAAGGCGAAGTATCCGGAGCTCGTCTTCGCCATCATCCCGGCCGAGAACGCCTCGGGCGTCGTCGACCGCTACACCCCCTTCGTGAACTATCTCTCGAAGGAGCTCGGCACCAAGGTGACGCTGCGCGTCGCCAATGACTACGCCGCGATCATCGAGGGCCAGCGCGCCGGCAACATCCAGATCGGGATGTACGGCCCGGCTTCCTTCGCCCGCGCCCGCGTCACCGGCGTCAAGGTCGACGCCTTCGCGATCGAGACCAATCTCGACGGCACCAAGGGCTATCACTCCGTCTTCTACGTGAAGAAGGATTCGCCCTACCAGAAGATCGAGGACCTCAAGGGCAAGAATCTCGGCCTCGTCGATCCGAACTCCACCTCGGGCAATAACGTGCCGCGCTTCGTTCTCGACAAGATGAAGATCGACCCGGAGACCTTCTTCTCCAAGGTCGTCTATACCGGCAGCCACGAGAACGCGATCATCGCGCTGCAGCAGGGCACCGTCGACGTCGCCGCGAACTGGTGGAACGACGAGAACGAGTCGAACCTGCTGCGCATGGCCCGCAAGAACATGGCCAAGGCCGAGGACTTCCGGATCATCTACAAGTCCGAGCAGATCGTGAACTCGCCGATGGCCTATCTCTCGGACCTGCCTGAGGACCTCAAGGCCAAGATCCGCGACGCCGTCCTCAACCTCGCCACCAAGGACAAGGCCGCCTTCGACAAGATCTATGAAGGCAAGCAGGGCCCGCTCGTCGCCGTCGACAACAAGGCCTACGACCCGGTCATCGAGCTCATCACCTTCGTCGACTCACTGCGCAAGAAGAAGTCGTCGTAATTCAGCCCGTCATGCTCGGGCTTGCCCCGAGCATCTCTTCAAAGAGCTTCTCGGGTCCGCACGCCGCGGGCCCGAGAATGACGCCCTTCTCCACGGGCAGCCTCCATGACCCTCGCGATCGACCGTCACGACCCGGCCATCACGGCCCATGCCGAAAGCTACCGGCAGGCCGCCGCGAGCAAGCGCCGCCAGATGCTGGTCGGCATCGCCGTCTTCGCGATCTGCGTCTGGCTCTCCGCTGTCGGAGCCGAGGTCAGGCTCGGCACGCTCATCGAGAATATCCACCGCTTCCCGAACTATATCTGGCAGACGCTGCCGACGCTGCGCCTCGCCAGCCTCGGCTCCGACCTCGCCGAATGGTACTGGGGCCTGGCGCGCTGGCTGAGGCTGCTCTGGCAGACCGTGCTGATCGCCTATGTCGGCACCATCCTGGGCGCGGCCGGCGCCTTCCTCTTCTGCTTCGCCGCCGCCGCCAATCTCGGCCGCGCGCCCTGGCTGCGCTTCGCGGTGCGCCGTTATCTCGAATTCTGCCGCACCGTCCCCGAGATCGTCTTCGCGCTGATCTTCGTCATCGCCTTCGGGCTGGGGCCGCTGCCCGGCGTGCTCGCCATCGCCATCCACACCATGGGCGCGCTCGGCAAGCTCTTCTCCGAGGTCGTCGAGAACATCGACCTGAAGCCCGTCGACGGCATCACCGCGACCGGCGGAAGCTGGTGGCAGGTGGTGCGCTTCGCCGTGATGCCGCAGGTGCTCTCCAACTTCGCGAGCTACGCCCTGCTGCGCTTCGAGATCAATGTGCGCGGCGCCTCGATCATGGGCTTCGTCGGCGCCGGCGGCATCGGCCAGGACCTGATCGAGGCCATCCGCAAATTCTACTACACCGATGTCAGCGCCATCATGCTCCTGATCATCCTGGCGGTGATGCTGATCGACCTCGGCACGGAGCGGCTGCGCCACGCCCTCCTCAGCCTGGAGAGCCGCTCGTGAGCATCGCCATCTCCGCGACCGAGCGCAGCGACATCCTGCAGCGCCACGCCGCCGCCATCCGCGGATCGACCCGGACGCGGTTCTTCACCATCGCGACCGTCGTCTTCATCCTCGGCCTCTTCCTCTACGGGCTGACGACGCTGGAGACGACGCTCTGGCGGGTGCTGGCCGGCTTCGGCAATCTCGGCTCCTTCGTCGTGCTGATGCTGCCGCCCGATCCCGGCTCCTGGGCGAAGGCCCTGATCTTCGTTCAGGCGCTGTTCGAGACCATCGCCATCGCCTTCCTCGGCACGGTGCTGGCGGCCATCCTTGCCCTGCCGCTCGGCTTCATCGCCGCGCGCAACGTCGTCGCCAACCGCATCGTCCACTTCCTCGCCCGCCGCTCGCTCGACACGATCCGCGGCGTCGATGCGCTGATCTGGGCGCTGATCTGGATCAATGTCGTGGGTCTCGGCCCCTTCGCCGGCATGCTCGCCATCATGACCGCCGATTTCGGCGCCTTCGGCAAGCTCTACTCGGAGGCGATCGAGGCGGCCGATCGCAAGGCGGTCGAGGGCGTCGCCTCGGTCGGCGGCGGCAAGAGCCACGAGATCCGCTTCGGCCTGCTGCCGCAGGTGCTGCCGGTGATCGCGAGCCAGGTGCTCTACTTCATCGAGTCGAACACGCGCTCCTCGACCATCATCGGCATCGTCGGCGCCGGCGGCATCGGCCTCTATCTCGCGGAGACCATCCGCACGCTGGAATGGCAGCAGACCTCCTTCCTGATCCTGCTGATCCTCGTCGCGGTCTCCGCCATCGACTTCCTGTCGAGCAAGCTGCGCTTCGCGATCATCGGCAAGCGGGCGGTGTGAACGAGGCGTCGCCTCACTCGGCTCCGGCCGGCCGGCGCGGCACAGTCGGCAGCCAGGCGGCCAGATCCTTGGCCCAGAACTTCGCCATCCCCGTCGTGCCATGGCCGCGTGTCTCGGCGCTCGCCGGGATCAACAGCAGCTTTGCATTCGGAAGACGCTTGAGTTCCCGCTCCATGACGCCGGTTTCGGGTGGGTTGCGCTCGTCATCGGCGGAATTGATCGCCAGCACCGCTGCCTTGATCGAGCCCAGCCTGGGCGCGGGGTTGTAGTCCCGCGAGGCATCCCACTGATACAAGAAGTCGTTGGCATCGGCATCGAACGGCGCCTTGAGCCGCCCGTCGAGGAGCTTGTCGGCTGCCTCGCGGGTCGGCGCCATCTGCTGGTAGGCGAGCGTGCCGCCGCTGGTGGCGATGCCGAAGAAGACGTTGGCGACGCGGAAGGCCGTGGGCTGCGTGCTATAGTCGCCGCCTTTCCACTCCGGGTCGTTGCGAACGGCATCGATGATCATCCGCCGCATCATCCAGTTGCGGCTGGACATCTCGGTAGGCTGCGAGGCCATCGGCACGATCGCGTCCATGAAGCCGGGATATTTGACGCCCCAGAGCCAGCCATGCATGCCGCCCATCGAATTGCCGAGCACGAGCCGCAGATGGCGCAGGCCGAGCCCTTCCGTGACGAGCCGATACTGCGCCTCGACCAGATCCTCGTAGTTATAGCGCGGGAACTTGGCCCTGAGGCCGTCCGATGGTTTCGACGATTGCCCCACGCCGAGCGAATCCGGCAGGATGATGAAATATTTGCTCGCGTCGAGCGCCTGGCCGGGGCCGAACAGCTCGCCCGCAAACGCCGGGCTCAGCATGCTGGCGGCAGAACCATAGGTGCCATGCAGGATCAGCACGGGCTCGCCGGACGGGTCGCCCACCGTGACATAGCCGAGCTTGATCTCCGGCAAACTCTCGCCCGTGCTGAAGCGGAAATCCTTCGCGACGAAAACCCCCTGTTTCGGCGCCGGGTAGTCGGCAGCGGCCGTGGCGATGGGCAGGCAGACGGCAAGAAGCAAGAAGGCCGCGCGCAGCGACCGGCTGACCATGTCCATGATGGCATTTCCTCAGATGCGACCGGCATGGTCTCGAGGCCGTGCCGTGATCGATACGACCGAGGATCGCGCGCCATCGGCCGGGATGCAAGCCGCTCCAGGCGGCCGCTCACTCGCGAAACGGCTCGATCACCATCTCCATGCGCTCGCCGGCGAAGACACTCGCGACGAGATGGATCGGCGTCAGGTCCGGCAGCGCGTCGACCGCCGTCGAGATCATCACCGCCGCTTCCGGCGCGATCTGAAGCAGCTCCGCCTCCGCCTCATCCGCCAGCCTTGCGGTGAGCCGCGTCGACAGGCGCACATAATCCTCGATGCCATAGGCCTTGAAGGCAGCCGTGATCGAGCCGGCGGCCTCGCGATAGACCCGGTCGAAATCCGGAAAGCGCGCGACCGAGAGCCAGTGCGTGCCGGTCCCCATCGGCACGCCGTCACCGAGGCTGACGCCCCGGACCCGCCAGAGCCGCGTCCCGGCCGCAAGCCCCAGCGCCGCACAGGGCTCCGCCTCCCCCTCCACCATCTCGGCCGAGAGCATGCGGCTCGTGCCGACGATGCCGAGCTTGCCGAAATTGGTCCGCATGCTGACGCGCCGGCCGATCGGATAGGGCACGCGCCGCGCGCTGACCTGCGTGCCGCGCCCGCGCGACACCGTCACCAGCCCGAGATCCGCAAGGTGGCGGAACGCCTGCCGCACGGTGTGGCGATGCACGCCATAGCGCTCCGCCAGCGCGACCGAGGCCGGCAGCGTGTCGCCCGGCCGGTACTCCTCGCGCTCGATCGCGGCCGCCAGCTCGTCGGCGATGCGCCGCCAGACCGTGCCGCCCTCGCCCTCCGGCAGCGCACCTTGCGCCGTCTCTTGCACCACGTCCTGCGTCATCAAAAATTCATCCAAAAAGTATAGACATTCACCATCGTCAGAGGCATTATAGTCTAGACCTTTGAAGCTGACCAGCGAGCCGGCGGATGAATGCAAGAACCCCTCGACAACATTGGATGGCGACCCTGTCGCGCGCTTCCCGCGACGAGATCGCGGGCCTGCTCGGCGCCTTGCCGGAGCATGAGGTGCTGAAGGCGCCGGAGACCGGGACCGTGATGGTCGAAGGCCGGGCCGGCGGCGCCGGACGGCGCTTCAACCTCGGCGAGGCCACCGTGACCCGCTGCGTCGTGCGCCTCGCCAATGGCCGGATGGGCTTTTCCTATGCGCTGGGCCGCGACCACCGGAAGGCGCGGCTCGCAGCCCTGCTCGATGCCCGCCTTCAGGACGAGACCCAAGACGGTCGGTATGAAGGCGGCCTGCATGACGGCATCGCCGCGCTGGCTGCGCAGCAGGACGCGGCCCGCGAGCTCGCCTCGCGCAAGGCGGCGGCGACCAAGGTCGATTTCTTCACGCTGGTCAGGGGCGAGTGATGGCGATCCAGGACATCATCTCGCCGGGCTTCTCCGATCCGGTCTTCCAGTCGCAGGCGGCCTTCCGCGCCCTGCTCACCGCGCTCTCCGAGCCCGGCACGCTGCAAAGCGTCGCGGCCGACATCACGCCGCCGGAAGGCCTCGCCGCCGCGACGGCGACCGCCTTGCTGGCGCTGGCCGACTACGAGACGCCGGTCTGGCTGCCCGAGACACTGCGTGACGGCCCGGCCGCCGCCTGGCTGCGTTTCCACTGCGGCGTGGCGCTGGTCGACGATCCCGCCAAAGCCGCCTTCGCCGTGATCGACGGCGCTGCGAGCGAACCCAAGCTTGCCGCCTTCAACCCCGGCAACGACCAGTTCCCGGATCGCTCGACCACCGTGATCGTGCAGGTCTCAGGCCTGGATGGCGGCGCAGGCCTCACCCTCTCCGGCCCCGGCATTGCCGATACCCGGACGATCGCGCCGCAGGGCCTGCGCCCCGGCTTCGCCGACGAGCTACGCCAGAACGGCGCGCTCTACCCGCTCGGCGTCGATGTCGTGCTCGCCTCCGGCGAAGGCATGATCGGCCTGCCGCGCTCGACGCAAGTTGAGGAGGCCGTCTGATGTACGTTGCCGTCAAAGGCGGCGAGGCCGCCATCCTCGCCACGCATGATCTCGTCGCGCAGGCCCGCCGCGGCGACCCGGCCGTGCCGGAGATCACCGTCGCCCAGATCCGCGAGCAGCAGGCGCTGGCCTGCGCCCGCGTGATGAACGAGGGCTCGCTCTACGACAAGGATCTCGCGGCGCTCGCGCTGAAGCAGTCGCAGGGCGACGTGATCGAGGCCGCCTTCCTGATGCGCGCCTATCGCACGACGCTGCCGCGCTTCGGCTCCTCCGAGCCCCTCGACACCGCCGCCATGGCGATCCGCCGCCGGGTGTCGGCGACCTACAAGGATCTGCCCGGCGGGCAGGTGCTCGGCCCGACCTACGACTACACCCACCGGCTGTTCGATTTCGCGCTGATGGAAGAAGGCGGGGAGGCCGAGCCTCGCAAGGCCTCCGCCCCGCTCGACGCGACCATGCCGCGCGTGCCCGACATCCTCGGCGCCGAAGGGCTGATGGAGGCGGAGGAACCGCCGGTGGGCGATCCGCGCCCCTTCGACCTGACGCGCGATCCGGTTTCCTTCCCGGCCGATCGGGACGTGCGCCTGCAATCGATGGCGCGCGGCGACGAGGGCTTCCTGCTCGGCCTCGGCTATTCCGTGCAGCGCGGCTTCGGCGGCTCGCATCCCTTCGTCGGCGAGGTCCGCGTCGGCGAGGTCGCGGTGGAGTTCGTGCCGGAGGAGCTCGGCTTCGCGGTCGATCTCGGCGAGGTCACCCTGACCGAATGCCAGATGGTCAACCAGTTCCAGGGCTCGAAGGACGTGCCGCCGCAATTCACCCGCGGCTATGGCCTCGTCTTCGGCCATAGCGAGCGCAAGGCGATGTCGATGTCGCTGGTCGACCGTGCCCTGAAATCCCGCGATTTCGGCGAGGCCACGAACTACCCGGCGCAGCAGGACGAGTTCGTCCTCTACCACGCCGACAATGTCGAGGCGGCCGGCTTCGTCGAGCACCTCAAGCTGCCGCATTATGTCGATTTCCAGGGCGAGCTCGAACTGATCCGCCGCATCCGCCGGGAGCGCGAGGAGCGGCTGGCTCGCGAACAGGATACCATGCCGGAGGCTGCGGAATGACGGTTCATCAGATGCCGGCGGACAATACAAAGCCGGCTTACAACTACGCCTATCTCGACGAGCAGACCAAGCGGATGATCCGCCGCGCTTTGCTCAAGGCCGTCGCGGTTCCCGGCTATCAGGTGCCCTTCGGATCGCGCGAGATGCCCTTGGCACGCGGCTGGGGCACCGGCGGCATCCAGATCACCGCCGCGCTCATCGGCCCGGCCGACACGCTCAAGGTGATCGACCAGGGCGCCGACGACACCACCAACGCCGTCTCGATCCGCAAGTTCTTCGAGCGCACGGCCGATGCCCGCACCAGCGAGGCGACGGAGGAGGCGACGATCATCCAGACCCGCCACCGTATCCCGGAGGCGCCGCTGAAGAGCGGGCAGGTCATGGTCTATCAGGTGCCGATGCCGGAGCCGCTACGCAAGCTCGAGCCGCGCGAGGCCGAGACCCGCAAGATGCACGCCTGGGCCGAATACGGGCTGATGCAGGTCAAGCTCTACGAGAGCATTGCCCGCTTCGGCGAGGTGACGACGACCTATGACTATCCGGTCATGGTCAACGGTCGCTATGTGATGTCCCCCTCGCCCATCCCGAAATTCGACAACCCGAAGATGCACATGTCGCCCGCGCTCCAGTTGTTCGGCGCCGGCCGCGAGAAGCGCATCTACGCGCTGCCGCCCTATACCAGCGTGAAGAGCCTCGATTTCGAGGACCACCCCTTCCGCATCCAGAGCTGGTCGCAGCCCTGCGGCCTCTGCGGCGCCGCCGACAGCTATCTCGACGAGGTCGTCATCGACGATCGCGGCGGGCGCATGTTCGTCTGCTCCGACAGCCATTATTGCGAGACGCGCCGGGCCGAAGGGCACCGCGGCGCCATGCTGGGCGACGCTACCGCGAGCGGCCTGGTCGAGGAGACCAACCCATGACCCTCCACGTCGCACCGGCCGCGCTCGACCTCGAACCCGCCCCCCTGCTCTCGGTCGCCAATGTCAGCCGCTTCTATGGCGAGCGCATCGGCTGCGCCGATGTCTCCTTCGATCTCTGGCCGGGCGAGGTGCTCGGCATCGTCGGCGAATCCGGCTCGGGCAAATCGACCCTGCTGCGCTGCCTCGCCGGCATCGACAAGCCCGATGCGGGCGAGGTGCTGTTCCGGGGCGGCCCCGCACCGCTCGATATCTACTCGGTCTCCGAGCAGGAGCGCCGCCGCCTGATGCGCACGGCCTGGGGCATCGTTCACCAGAACCCGCGCGACGGCCTGCGCATGGACGTTACCGCCGGCGGCAATGTCGGCGAACGCCTGATGGATCGCGGCGACCGGCATTACGGCGAGATCCGCGAGCGAGCGCTGGACTGGCTCCAGCGCGTCGAGATCGCGGGCTCGCGCATCGACGATCGGCCGCGTCAGTTCTCCGGCGGCATGCAGCAGCGCCTGCAGATCGCCCGCGTGCTGGTCTCCGAACCGCGCCTCGTCTTCATGGACGAGCCGACCGGCGGCCTCGACGTTTCCGTGCAGGCCCGCCTGCTCGACCTGCTGCGCGTCCTGGTCCGCGATCTCGGGCTGGCCGCGATCATCGTCACCCACGACCTCGCCGTCGCCCGCCTCCTCACCGACCGATTGATGGTGATGAAGGACGGGAAGGTCGTCGAGCAGGGCCTCACCGACCAGGTCCTCGACGACCCCCATCACGCCTACACGCAACTCCTGACCTCGGCGGTGCTGAGTGTGTGAGGGACGGAACGTCATGCTCGGGCTTGCCCCGAGCATCTCAGGAGGGAAGAGCGCCTCTTCCGGCGAGAGATTCTCGGGTCTGCGCTTCGCTCCGCTCGAGAATGACGTTCTGCGCCCGTCACATCCTCGTCACCGCGAATCGGCAAGGCACTGACACCATGACCACGATGATTCAGGTCGAGAACGTCGCCAAGACCTTCACCCTGCACAACCAGGGCGGAGCGCGTCTGCCCGTCTTCGACAACGTCAATTTCCATGTCGAGGCCGGCGAGGCGCTGGTGCTGGCGGGCGCGTCCGGCGCCGGCAAGTCGAGCCTGCTGCGCATCCTCTATGGCAACTACAGGCCGACCTCCGGGACGATCCACGTCACCCATGCCGGCCGCCCGGTCGACATCGTCGCCGCCGTGCCGCGCACCGTGCTCGACATCCGCCGCCGCACGCTCGGCTTCGTCTCGCAGTTCCTGCGCGTGATCCCGCGCGTCTCGACGCTCGATATCGTGCGCGACCCGCTGCTGGCGCGCGGCGCCTCACCGGAAACCGCGACCGAGCGCGCCAAGGCCATGCTCGCCCGGCTGAACCTGCCCGAGCGGCTCTGGAACCTCGCGCCCGCCACCTTCTCCGGCGGCGAGCAGCAGCGCGTCAACATCGCCCGCTCCTTCGTCGACCCCTCGGCGATCATGCTGATCGACGAGCCGACCGCCTCGCTCGATGCCGCCAATCGCGACGTCGTCGTCGAGCTCATCGCCGAGGCTCGCGCCGCCGGCTCCGCGATCGTCGGCATTTTCCATGACGAGGCGGTTCGCGAACGCGTCGCGACGCGCTATCTCGACATCACCGCTTTCCGGAAGGCCTGACGATGCAAACCGTTCTCACCAACGCCAAACTCATTCTCGAGAACGAGGTCGTCACCGGCACCATCGCCTTCGATGCGAACGGCATCACGGCGGTCGACCAGGGCAAATCGTCCTTGCCGGGTGCCATCGATGTCGGCGGCGACTATGTAGCGCCCGGCCTCGTCGAGATGCACACCGACAACATGGAAAAGCATTTCATGCCGCGCCCGAAGGTCTTCTGGCCGAACGGGCTCGCGGCAGCGCTCGTCCATGACGCGCAGATGGCCGCGGCCGGCGTCACCACCGTCTACGACGCCGTCTGCGCCGGCACTCCCTTCTCGGCCAAGGACTACCGCAAGGACATCTTCGCCGACGTGATGAAGTCGCTCGCCTATGGCAAGCGCGAGAACGTCTTCCGCATCGACCACCGCATCCATATGCGCTGCGAACTGACGAGCCCGGACCTTCTCAAGGACATCGAGCCTTATCAGGACGACGAGCTCGTCCAGCTGGTGTCGCTGATGGACCACACGCCGGGCCAGCGCCAGTGGCGCAACCTCGAGCATCTCAAGACCTATGCCGTCGGCAACGGCAAGACGGTCGCGGAGTTCGAGGAAGACGTCGAGGTCCGGCAGCGCGAGGGCGCCGCCAACGTCGCCAAGAACTGGCAGGCGGTCGTCGACATCTTCCGCGCGCGCGGCATCCCGCTCGCCACCCATGACGACACCATTCCGGAGCATGTCGAGGAAGGCATCGCGTCGGGCGCCGTGATCTCGGAATTCCCGACCACGATCGAGGCAGCGGCCGCCGCCAAGCAGGCCGGCCTCGCCACGGTGGCGGGCGCGCCGAACGTCGTGCGCGGCGGCTCGCATTCGGGCGGCGTCTCGGTTTCGGAATTGGCCGAGAAGGGGCTGCTCGACGGCCTCTCCTCAGATTACGTGCCGGCGAGCCTGCTGCAGGCGGTCGTCAAGCTCAATGCCGGCCACGGCATCGCGCTGCCGGAAGCGATGGGCATGGTGACCTGGAAGGTCGCCGACATCCTCGGCCTCAGGGATCGCGGCCACCTCAAGACCGGCCTGCGCGCCGATCTCGTGCGCTTCAAGGTGCTCGGCGACACGCCGGTCCTCGCCGCCGTCTGGTCGCAGGGCGAGCGCGCATTTTGAGCAAGCCTCGCTACGCCGTCTACTATGCTCCGGCCGCCGACAGCGCCCTCTGGCGCTTCGGCTCGTCGGTGCTGGGCTATGACGCGCTGACGGGCGAGGATATCCCTTTCGCCGTTCCCCCGGGTTGCGACCCCGGGGAATGGCCGGCCTTGACCGAGGAGCCGCGCCGCTACGGCTTCCACGCCACGCTGAAGGCGCCCTTCGAACTGGCCGGCGGCCGGACCGAGGAACATCTGCGCGCCTTCGCCCGCAACTATGCCGCGGGCCTCGACGGCGTGCCGCTCGCGGGCTTGAACGTCAATGCGCTCGGCTCCTTCATCGCGCTGACGCCCGAGCCGAACGAGGCCTTGCAGCGTTTCGCCTTCGCGCTGGTGCAAGCTTTCGAGCCCTTTCGCGCGCCGCTGAGCGAGGCCGACCGTGCCCGGCGCCTTAAGAGCCCGATGACGCCGGCCCAGAGCGCCTATCTCGAAGCCTATGGCTATCCTTATGTCGGCGACGCCTTCCGCTTCCACATGACGCTGACCGGCTCGCTGCCGCCGGAGAAGACGGCGCCGGTGAAATCCGCGCTGAAGGACGCCTATGCCGCCGCTGTCGCCGGCCCGGTCGCGCTCGACCGCTTCGCCCTGTTCAGGCAGGACCATCGCGACGCCCGCTTCCGCCTGCTCGATTCCTACCGGTTGGGGTAGCGGTCCTTGCGTCGAAACCGCCTCGTCATTCTCGGGCGAAGCGAAGCGCAGACCCGAGAATCTCCCGCCAGAGATGTTCGGGTCGAGCCTGAGCATGGCGGCGGCGGGAGACGCGGTATTTCGAGCTCAGCCCCGCCGCGGCCCGAGCGCGCGCAGGACCGCCAGCAGTTCGGCGCTCGCCTCGGCGATGCTGCGGTCGTTCATGATGGTGACGGTCTGGGCACGCTGCGTCTTGAGCGGCGCCTCGCGCGCGAGCCGCGCCGCGATATCCGCCTCGCTCTCGCGCCCGCGCGCCGCCAGGCGCTTCGCCAGCACCGCGACCGGCGCGGTGATGTTGATCGCCAGCACCCGCTCGGCCAGCCTCTCCGCCGCGGGAATGGCCCCGCGCGAGATGTTCGCGATGACGACGTCGCCCTTTGCGAGCCCCGCAAGCTCGGCTGCCGGAATGCCGTAGCTCAAGCCATGGGCGCGCCAGCTCAAGGCGAGGTCGCCCTTCGCCTCGGCCGCCGCGAAGGCGGCCTCGTCGCAGGAATCATGGTCCTCGGCACCGGCCATGGCGGGGCGGGTGATCAATCGCCGCGCGAAATGGAAGGCCTCGTCCCCGGCGAGCTCGGCCCGCGCCGCATCCATCAGCGTGTCCTTGCCGGCCCCCGAAGGCCCGACGACCAGAACCAGCGCTCCGGCAAGCGGAGCGGAAACAGCGACATCA
This sequence comes from Allobosea spartocytisi, assembly GCF_014764685.1. Classification (NCBI taxonomy): domain Bacteria; kingdom Pseudomonadati; phylum Pseudomonadota; class Alphaproteobacteria; order Hyphomicrobiales; family Alloboseaceae; genus Allobosea; species Allobosea spartocytisi. The sequence continues at coordinate 44,745 of NZ_JACXWY010000009.1, read as the reverse complement.
GGAAAGGATAAGGACATGGCCGGAAAGAAGCTCGGACTGGAACCTGTGATCGACCCGACCGCCCAGGTCAGGCAGGCGACGCTCGGACGCTACACCGAAATCGGCGCCCGCACCGTCTTCGCCGAGTCGACGATGGGTGATTACTCCTATGTCGTGAACGACGCGAATGTCATTTACACGACGATCGGAAAATTCTGCTCGATCGCCGCAATGACGCGGATCAATCCCGGCAACCATCCGATGCACCGGGCGAGCCAGTCGCACTTCACCTATCGCGCTTCCGCCTATTTCGAGGATGCGCAGGACGATGCCGCCTTCTTCGACTGGCGCCGGGCGCATGCCGTCACCATCGGCCACGATGTCTGGATCGGCCATGGCGCGATCGTGCTCGCCGGCCGCAGCATCGGCACCGGCGCGGTCGTCGCCGGCGGCGCCGTCGTCACCAAGGATGTGCCGGCCTACACCATCGTCGCCGGCAATCCGGCCCGCCCGATCCGGCGGCGCTTTTCCGAGGATGTCGCCGAGCGGCTGCAGGAGCTGGCCTGGTGGGACTGGGAGCATGCCCGCCTGCGCGTGGCGCTGGACGACTTCCGCCATCTGCCCGTCGAGGCGTTCCTGGAGAAGCATGGCGGCTGATCCCGGCCGTCATTGCGAGCGCAGCGAAGCCATGCAGGGGACGGTAGCGCACGACGATACCGGATCGCTTCGCAGCGTGGCTCCGAGGGCCTGCCTTCGGCAAGACCCGTTCAGCTCTTCAACCGCCAGACCGAGCTGCGCTTGATCTCGGCATCTTCCAGCGCGCGCGTCACCGGCACCTCGTAGCTGGCGATGGACTCGAGCCGGTCTTTCGGCAGATAGGAGCGGCCGGGATCGCCGATCAGCACCGTCGCCCCCCGCTGCACCAGCGCGCCGAGCCAGCCGATCACGGCTTCCGCCATGGCGCGCTCATAGCAGACGTCGCCGGCGCAGATCACCTCCCAGCCCTCGTCATGGGCGATCAGATCTTCGAGCCGTGCCGTCACCGCGACGCCGTTCGCCTGCGCATTGAGACCAATCGCAGTCGCCGCGAAGGCGTCGATGTCGCAGGCTTCGACGCTGGCCGCGCCCGCCTTCATCGCCGCGATGGCGACGAGCCCCGAGCCCGAGGCGAAATCGAGCATGCGCCGGCCGGCGACGATCTCCCGATGGTCGAGCAGATAGCGCGCCAGCGCCTGCCCGCCGGCCCAGGCGAAGGCCCAGAACGGCGGCGGCAGGCCGATCACGGCGAGCTCATCCTCGGTCTTCTGCCAGAGTTCGGTCGCTTCCTCGGCGACATGCAGCGCGATCTCCGGCGCATAGGGCACCGGCAGGAGCCGCGTATGGGCACGGATGAAGGCGGTGCGATCCGGCTCGCTCGCCAGCGCGTTCATGCCGCCACATCCGTCGTGGGCTGCACCAGCAGGCCGCGATAGAGCGCCTTCACCGCATTCATCACGTCGCGCTCGGTATGGCCGTCGAGCAGGCGCGCGCGCGCATTGGCGCCCATCCGCTCCGCCACCCCCGGCGCCCGGGCGAAGACGAGAAGCGCCTTGGCCAGCGCTGCGGCATCGTCCGGCGGCACGACCATGCCGTCCCGCCCCTCGCGCACGAAGCTGCGGCAGCCCGGCACGTCGGTCGTCAGGATCGGGCGGCCGCAGGCGGCGGCCTCCAGGATGGTGCGCGGCAGGCCCTCGCCGCCGCGCGACGGCATGATGCAGAGATGATGCGCCTTCCAGACGCCTTCGATGTCGCGCGTCGGCCCGGCCCAGACGATGCCCGGCCGCGCCGTCCATTCCTTCAGCGTCGCCTCGGGGATCGCCTTCGGGTTCGAGGGGTCGGGCGCGCCATGGATGGTAAGCGTGACCTTCACCCCCTCCGCCCGCGCCAGCCTGATCGCCTCGACCGCGAGATCGACGCCCTTCGACCACAGCATCCGGGCCACGATCGCGACCTTGAAGGGCGGCGTCGCCGGCATCGGCGACGGCATCAGGATCAGCGGATCGACGCCGGCCCCGCCGACGATCGCGACCTTGGCGGCATCCTGCGGATCAAGCCCGAGCGTGACGGGGTCGTCCGGATTCTCGAACAGGAAGCGCACCTGCCTGCCGTCGATCGCGCCGCGCAGCCAGCTCACCGCGGCAAACCGCGCCAGCGCCGCGAGCAGGCCCTGCTTCGCGCCGAGGAAGCCGAGCCCGGTCAGCGCATAGACGCGTCGCTCGATGCCGGCGAGCTTGCCGGCAAGGCCGGCCAGCGCGATCGGCTTCAATGCAATGCAGTGCAGGATGTCCGGCTTCTCGGCCGCGATGATCCGCTTCAGCGCCGTGACCTGCCTGAACAGCGCGCGCGGATCGAGGCTGCGCCGCTCCGCTTCCAGCGCGATCAATCGCGCCCCTGCCGCCTCGATCACGCGCCGGTGGTTGCGCTCGCGGGCGATGACCGCGACGTCGAGGCCCATCTCGCGCGCCGCTCGCGCCATCGGCAGGAAATGCGAGGCGAAGAACCAGTCCTCGGTGGCAACGAAAAGAAGTTTCGGGCGCGGCATCGCGCCATCAGGCCGATGCGGCGGCCAAGGTCAAGAGCGCGGGCCGCTCAGGGCCTCGCGGTCGCGACCGGCAGAACCCGCGCCACGGCCGCCTCGGCATCGATCCGGCCGGCGCCGAAGAGGGGGTCGCGCCCCTTCGCGCCGAGGTCGACGGCGCTGTCGGCAAGGATCTTGCGGGCGCTGGCGAGGTCGAGATCGGGCTGCTTCTCGACCAGCAGAGCGACGAGCCCGGAGACATGCGCCGTCGCGATCGAGGTGCCCGAGGAGAAGACGTAGCGCCCGCCGGGCTCCGCCGTCAGCACGTCGACGCCGGGCGCGGCCACGGCGATGTAGCCTCCGCGATTGGCATCGGGAAACAGCTTGTCGTCGGCATCGGTCGCCGTCACCGCGATGACGTTCGGGTCGGCGCCGGGATAGAGCGGGCCGGATTTCGGCCCGCCATTGCCGGCTGCGGCCACCACGATCAGCCCGCGCTCCTTCGCGCCGACCAGCGCCTGGGACAGCAGCCGGTCCTGCGGGCCGGCGAAGGAGAGATTGATGATCTTGGCCCGCTGCTGCGCCACCCAGTCGAGCGCGGTCAGGATCTGGAACGACTTGCCATTGGCCGAATTCGTCTGCGGGCCGCCGAAGGCCCGCCCGACGAGCAGCCGCGCCGCCGGCGCCATGCCTTCCAGCTCGCCATGCGCGACCATGGCCGTCGCCATCGAGGTGCCATGGGCATGCGGCGTCGCCAGCCCGTCGACCGCGTCGAGATAGCCGGCGACCGAGCCGCGCAGTTCCGGATGGTCCATGTCGACGCCGGAATCGATCAGCGCGACGCGCACGCCACGGCCCAGCGCCAGCTTATGCGCCTCGGAGAGATGCAGCTTGCCGATGACATATTGCGGCGGCAGCACCCGGCGCATCGTCCCCGGCGCACGGGCCGCGGGCGTGGGATCGGAAAGCCGCAGCGTCGGCAGGGTCGACTGGCCGCGCGCATCGCTGGAGGCGGTGCTCGCCCCGGTCGGAAGGCCGGAGAGCGGCTTGGGCGCATCCTCCTGCAGCTCGAACAGGAAGTTCGGCTGCGCTCCGGCGATGGCGTCGTCATCGCCCATCTGCGTCAGCACGGCGCGCAGGTCGCGCCCCGCCTCGAGCCTGGCGCGGATGATCGTCACGCCCGCCAGCTCGAAGCGCTGCCGGGCGATCACCGTCGCGCCGTAGCGATGCAGCACCGTATCGGCATCGGCATTGGGCGCGAGCTCGAACAGCACCTCGTCGGGCACGAAGCGGTTCTCGTCCTGCGCCGGAACCAGGCTGCGCGCCTGGCGCGGCTGAGCCCACAGGCCGGGCGGCACCTGCATCGAGCGGCTGGGCGAGGTCGCGGACGAAGGCGGCTGGCCGCCCGGCGCCACGGCGCGCCGTGTCGTCTCGCCCTGCGGCCGGGACGGGCCGGACGACGGCGACTGGGCCAGGGCAAGCGCCGGCAAGAGGGCGAACGCGAAAAGCCCCGCGCCCGCGAGGCGTCGCAGGCGCCGGAAACGTCGCGTGGGAAGGGTCGGGAGCATGGCCTGATCCTCCTGCCTCACCCGAGGGAACCGCGGCATGCCGCCGCCGCGCCGGAAGCCTTCGTCACGGTGTCGCCGCCACGAAGCTGACGATACCACTCTCCGCCTTCATCCGCGCGGCAATCGCATCGACCTGGGCGGGCGAAAGCGAGGCGTCGCCGACCCGCACCTTGAAGAAGCCGTTGGCGCGCGGCCCATCGACCACCGAGGCATCGAAGCGCTTGAAGAAGGAGGCGATGTCGCCGGCTTTCGCATCGGGCGCGAAGCTCAGCAGCACATAGCGCTCCGAAGCCCGCGTGCCGGGGGCGGAGGCGGTCTGGAACCCGGCGCCGGCGTCGCGCAGCGCCAGCCCGCCGATGGCGACGGCCTGGATCGCGATCAGCGCGATGGCCGCAGCGCTGGCATAGGCCAGCCGGCGCGGCGGCTGGGACGCCAGCAGGCTGCCGAGCCAGCCGAGGAAGCCGCCCTTGGCACGGGTCAGAAGCGGCATCTGCCGGGGCTCGGCCTCGATGCCGGCCATCAGCGTCTCCAGGACCCGCGGCGACGGCGCGCCGAGATGCTCGTTGAGCAGCACGGTCTCGGCCATGTCGTCGCGGATGATCTCGAGCCGGGCGGCGAGCTCGGCGTCGGTCGCGAGCGCCGCCTCGATGCGGGCCTTGTCCGCCGCGGCAATGCGGCCATTGGCGTAGAAGGGCAGCAGCTCTTCGAGCTCGCGGCGCTTCGGATCGCTTGCGATGCTGTCGGTCATAACGCCACTCCTGCAGCGGCCTTGCCGCACTTCACCAATCGCTTCGTGTCACGGCCAGCCACGGTCGATGCCGGCGGCCTTGAGCATTTCGCCCAGCTTCTTGCGGGCATGGAACAGCCGGGTCTTGACCGTGTTCTCGGGGATCCCGACGATCCGCGCGACCTCCTCGACGGAAGTCTCGTGATAATAGACGAGGTCGACGACCTCGCGATGCTCGGCCGAGAGCCGTTGGAGGCAGGCGCGGATGGCGAGACCCTTGTCCTGCTTCTGCAGGACGACCTCGGGGCCGTCGGATTCGTCCTCGATCGTGTTGGCGTAATCCTCGTCGAGCTCGGCGTCGCGGCGCTTGCGCAGGAGCGACCAGGCCTTGTTGCGGGCAATGGCGAGCAGCCAGGTCGCGACCGAGGCGCGAGCCTCGAAGCGATCCGCCTGTCGCCAGAGATCCATGAACACGTCACTGATCACATCCTCGGCAAGCGTCTCGTCGCGGACGAGCCGCAGCACGAAACGGTAGACCCGCACCTGATGCCGCGAAAACAGCACCTTCATTGCGAGCCGGTCGCCGGAAGCGATCCGCTTGACGAGATCCTCGTCCGATTCCGTATGCATTGCCCCTCGAAGGCCAGGCATCCCGGCTCGCATCCATTCGTCGCGGCGAGCGGGAGGAAGGTTCAAAACGCCAGCAGATTAATCCGCACGGCCGGTTTTGCCGATAGCACGCCGAACGGCTTCGGTCACCTTTTGGCCATGATCGCAGAGGGAATGCGGGGCGGCCTTCGGACGAGGTAACGCAGACATGAAAAGGGGCGCCCGCGGCGCCCCAGATCCTCTCGCTCGCTCCATGTCCCGTCGGGACATGTGCGGCGACCTGCTCGATGTCTCAGCGGCGCTTGCCGGCCGAGCGCATCTGCATGTACTGCACGGCTTCGAGCAGCACCTTGCGGGGACGCTCTGCATCGCGCTTGGCCTGCTCCGCCTTGCGGGCGGCCTCGCGGGCGATTTCCTGCTGGCGCTTCTCTTCCGCGATGCGCTCGCGCTCGATCGCCTCCAGCCGCTCCTTCTCGGCGCGAAGCCTGGCCTTCTCCGCCTCGCGCTCGGCGCGGGCCTGCGCGATGGCTTCCCGCTCTTCGCGTCGCTGCATCATGACCGGGTCATCGGCCTTTGGCCGCGCCTTGAAACGCTCGAGGAGCGCCTGCTTGGCTTTGGCGGAGTTGGCCTGACGGTCAGTGAAGCTGCGGTCGTTCGGGTTCTTCAAGGGTGGTCTTCTCTCGGGTTGTCACGGGCTATCTGCAGCCTGCGCGGGCGCAATAATCCAGATTGCGGTGAATTGGTATCGAAATCAGCGCGGAGCGGGTGCGCTTCCAGCGCGGACCGGACGCGGTTTGGGCTTCGGCGCGGCGATCAGACCCTCGCGCTGGGCCTGCTTGCGGGCGAGCTTGCGGGCGCGGCGGATGGCGTCGGCCTTCTCGCGCACGCGCCGCTCGGAGGGCTTCTCGTAAGCGGAACGGCGCTTCATCTCGCGGAAAACGCCCTCGCGCTGCATCTTCTTCTTCAGTACGCGCAGGGCCTGATCGACATTGTTGTCCCGGACGAGAACTTGCATTGCGGCCTCCTGTTGGGAATGGACGCGATGTGCCGTCGCGAAAGGCGGCGGCCAGAAGCAGTCCGGAGTGACGGAAAAGTCGCAGAGGCGCTGAAAACGCGGCGAGTGCAACCGAAGCGAGCCCCGATATGGGTGCGCTGGCCCTCATTGTCAACTTCGGCGGCCGCCGATGCGTCCCTCGCCTGCCCGTCCTCACGGCGCCAACGCTTTACATCCGCGCGGTTTTCCCCAAACAGGCATGAACGTCGCCGCAATCGGTTCCGCACCCGTGAACACGCCCACTCTCGCCCAATTTCGCCGCATCGTCGTGAAGGTCGGCTCCAGCCTGCTGGTCGACCGGAGCCGCGGCCGGCTGCGCCATGCCTGGCTGGCCGCGCTCGCCGAGGACCTCGCCGATCTCCACCAGCGCGGCGCCGACATCCTCGTCGTCTCCTCCGGCGCGATCGCGCTCGGCCGCACCGTGCTCGGCCTGCCCTCCGGCCCCTTGCGGCTGGAGGAGAGCCAGGCGGCGGCGGCAGTCGGGCAGATCGCCCTCGCCCGCAATTGGGCCGAGGCGCTCGGCGCCCATGGCCTGACCGCCGGTCAGATCCTGCTGACGCTGGCCGACACCGAGCAGCGCCGCCGCTATCTCAACGCGCGCGCGACGCTCGGGCGCCTGCTCGACCTGCGCGCCATTCCCGTCATCAACGAGAACGACACCGTCGCCACCACCGAGATCCGCTACGGCGACAATGACCGGCTCGCGGCGCGGGTCGCGACCATGGCCGGCGCCGACCTGCTCGTGCTGTTCTCCGACATCGACGGGCTCTACACCGCCCCGCCCGCCAAGGACCCCGAGGCGCGGCACATCCCAGTGGTCGAGCGCATCACGCCCGAGATCGACGCCATGGCCGGCGGCGCGGCATCCGAGCTCTCGCGCGGCGGCATGCGCACCAAGATCGAGGCCGGCAAGATCGCAGCCGCTGGCGGCACGCATATGCTGATCGCCGACGGGCGGGCCAAGAATCCGCTCGCCGCCATCGCCGCCGGGGGGCGCTGCACCTGGTTCCTGACCGCCTCCACGCCCGCGACCGCGCGCAAGACCTGGATCGCCGGCTCGCTCGAGCCGCGCGGCACGCTGCATGTCGATGCCGGCGCAGCCCGGGCTCTGCGCGGCGGGGCGAGCCTGCTGCCGGTCGGCGTCAGCCGCATCGAGGGCGAATTCTCGCGCGGCGACGCCGTGCTGATCCGCGACCCTGCCGGCCAGGTGCTCGGCCGCGGCCTCGTCGCCTATGATGCGTCGGAAGCCGCGCTCGTGCTCGGCAAGGCCTCGCGCGACATCGAGACGGTGCTGGGCTATCCCGGTCGGGCCGAGATGATCCACCGGGACGACATGGCGCTCGGTCTGAGCTAAATACAAAGCCGGATGCGTATTTTGGGCGGGACAGGATGACGAGCGACAGCGCGCTGCGCATCATCGCGACGAGCGAGGCCGACAGGCAAGTCGGCCAAGTCGTACAGCAAGTCATGCAGGAGGTCGGGCGGCGCGCCCGCGCCGCCGCGCGCAAGGTCGCGCTCAGCTCCGCCGACCGGCGCAACGCCGCCCTCCTCGGCATGGCCGAGGCGCTGCGCGCCCGCAGCGCCCGCATCCTGGCCGCCAATGCGCAGGACCTGGCCGACGGCAAGGCGGCCGGCCTGAGCGCCAGCTTCATGGATCGCCTCGCCCTCGACGAGAAGCGGCTCGCAGCCATCGCCGACGCCGTCGCCGAGGTCGCCGGGCTGGCCGATCCGCTCGGCCGCGTGCTGGCGGAATGGACGCAGCCGAACGGCCTGCGCTTCGAGCGCGTCGCGACCCCGCTCGGCGTCATCGCCGTGATCTTCGAGAGCCGCCCCAACGTCACCGCCGATGCGGGCGCGCTCTGCCTGAAGAGCGGCAATGCCGCGATCCTGCGCGCCGGCTCCGATTCCTTCCGCTCCTCCACCGAGATCGCCGCCGCCATGCGCGAAGGGCTGGAGGCGACCGGCCTGCCCGCCGACGCCATCCAGCTCGTGCCGACGCGCGACCGCGCCGCCGTCGGCGAAATCCTCTCGGGGCTCAGCGGCACTGTCGATGTCGTCGTCCCGCGCGGGGGGAAAAGCCTCGTCGCCCGCGTGCAGAGCGAGGCGCGCGTGCCGGTCTTCGCCCATCTCGACGGCAACTGCCATGTCTATGTCCATGCCGCCGCAGACCTCGCCATGGCGCGCGACATCCTGCTCAACGCCAAATTGCGCCGCACCGGCGTCTGCGGCGCGGCCGAGACCTTGCTGGTCGACGAAGCCTGCGCCGCGACCCATCTCGCGCCGCTTGTCGCCGCCCTGCTCGATGCCGGCTGCGCGGTGCGCGGCGACGCGGCGACGCAAGGCCTCGATGCCCGCGTCACCGCCGCGACGGAGGAGGATTGGGCGACCGAGTATCTCGACCGCATCATCGCGGTGAAACGTGTCCCCGGCCTCGACGCGGCGATCGACCATATCGAGCGCTACGGCTCGCACCACACCGACGCCATCGTCACGGCCGATGCGGAGGCGGCCGCCCGCTTCCTCGCCGAGGTCGATTCCGCCATCGTAATCCACAACGCCTCGACCCAATTCGCCGATGGCGGCGAATTCGGCTTCGGCGCCGAGATCGGCATCGCGACGGGGCGGATGCATGCGCGCGGACCGGTTGGCGTCGAGCAGCTCTGCTCCTTCAAATACCGCGTCCATGGCTGCGGCCAGACCCGGCCTTGACGCAAGCGCTCTCGTGACATCCCAGCCGATCGCCACAATGGAACATCTGCGGCTGCCGCCCTTCGCGCCGGGCCTGCGCATCGGCCTGTTCGGCGGCACCTTCAACCCCGCCCATGACGGCCATCGCATGGCCAGCGTGACAGCGCTGCAGCGGCTCCAGCTCGACCGGATCTGGTGGCTCGTCACCCCCGGCAACCCGCTGAAGAACAACAGCAACCTCCCCTCGCTGGCCGAGCGCATCCGCTTCGGCCGCAAGCTCGCCGACCATGCCCGCATCCATGTCACCGGCATCGAGGCACGGCTGCGCACCCGCTACACCGCCGACACGCTGCGCGCCCTGAAGCGGCGCTGCCCCGGCGTCCGCTTCGTCTGGATCATGGGCTCCGACAATCTCGCCAGCTTCCACCGCTGGAACGAGTGGCGCGCCATCGCCCGGATGATGCCGATCGCCGTGGTCGACCGGCCGGGCTCGACCCACAGCGCCATCGCCTCGCCGGCCGCCAACTGGATGTCGCGCTGGCGCATTCCCGAAAGCGAGGGCGCGGCGCTGGCACGGATACACCCGCCCGCTTGGGTGTTCCTGCATGGCCGCCGTTCGGACCTGTCCTCGACCAAGCTGCGCCGACAGGCCGGACGCGATTGAACTCCGGACCTATCCGGCTTATTTTACCTGCGTCGCGCCGAGAGCGCGTCGAGATCGAGAGGATACGTCACTGAACCGTCAAACCCTTGGTGAAGCCGAGCCGAAGCCGCTTCCCCAGGCTGCTGTTGCGGACAACCCCTCCGCCGATAGCATCGCCCTTGCGCAACGTGTCCTCGAAGACATGAAGGCCGAGGACATCACGGTGATCGACCTCGTTGGTAAGACGTCGCTGGCCGACGCGATGATTATCGCCTCGGGCAACGTCAATCGCCATGTCGCCGCCATCAGCGAGGCCCTGATCGAAGCCCTCAAGGGCTCCGGACTGCCCACGCCGAAGGTCGAGGGCATGCCGGCTTGCGACTGGGTGCTGATCGATACCGGCGATATCATCGTCCATGTCTTCCGGCCGGAAGTGCGCCAGTTCTACAATCTCGAGAAGATGTGGGGCACCGATCGCCCGAACGAACGTCTCGTGAGCTGATCGCAGCATAGGGTCGAAACCCTCATGCGGCTCGCGCTTATTGCGGTCGGCCGGCTCAAGGACGGGCCGGAACGCGAGCTCTGCGAGCGCTACCGCGAGCGCGCGGTGGCGCTCGGCCGGACCATCGGCTTCAGCGGTCCCGAGATCGTCGAATTGCCGGAAAGCCGGGGCCGCCGGCCGGAAGAGCGCAAGCGCGACGAGGGCGAGGCGATCCTCGCCAGGCTCCCGTCGCCCGGGCTGATCGTCGCGCTCGACGAGCGCGGGAAGAATCTCGGCAGCGAAGCCTTCGCCAGCCGCCTCGCTGCCGCGCGCGATGGCGGCATCGCCCATGCCAGCTTCGTCATCGGCGGCGCCGACGGCTTGAACGAGGCGATCCGCGACCGCGCCGACATCACGCTCGCCTTCGGAGCGCTCACCCTGCCGCACCAGATCGTGCGCGCGCTCGTGCTGGAGCAGGTCTACCGGGCGATGACGATCCTCGCCGGGCACCCCTATCATCGCGTATGACTCGCGCTTAGCCGATGATTCGCACCGCGCTCCCCCGTCTGGGCCTAGCTGCCGCCCTGCTCCTCGGCACGGCATCGCCGTTGCGCGCCCAGAGCGCCCCGCCCGATCCGGACGCCTTTCAGCGCGAGGCGATGCAGAAGCTCGTCGAGAAGCAGGCGCGCGAGGCCGAGCTGAAGGCCATCGAGCAGCGCCTCGACGGCAACATCGAAGTCCGCCGCAAGCTCGAAGGCGAGATCGCCGCGATCCGCGCCGACCGCGCCGCGCTCAACAAGGCCCTGCTCGACACGACGGCCCGCACCCAGGCCGGCGAAGAGAAGCTCGGCGACCTCGAGAAGCGGCTCGCTCTGTCGCAATCCAGCGAGGCGGCGATCCGCCGCTCGCTCGAGAGCCGGCGCGGGCTGATCGCCGAGGTATTGGCGGCGCTCCAGCGCATCGGCCGGCGCCCGCCGCCGGCCGTGCTGGTCAGGCCCGAGGATATTCTCGAGGCGGTCAGGGCCTCGATGCTGCTCGGCGCCGTGGTGCCGGACCTGCGGCAGGAGGTCGAGATTCTCGGCACCGACCTCGCCGAGCTGGTGCGGCTGCGCGACAACATCGCCGCGGAGAAGACCCGGATCGGCGCGGAGATGGAGCAGCTCGCGGCCGAGCGCCAGCGCCTGGCATCGCTGATCGAGGCAAGGCGCGAGCGCGAGGCCAGCGCGGCCAAGGATGTCGATGCGCAGAAGGCGCTGGGCGACCAGCTCGCCGGCCAGGCGCGTTCGATGCGCGACTTCGTCGAGAAGATCGAGAAGGAGATCTCCGTCGCGAGCAAGGCGGCGGAAGCGGCCCGCCAGGCGATCGAGCAGGAAACCCGCGAGCAGCGCGAACGCATGACCGCGCTCGCCTTCAAGGACCCGGCCCGGCTCGCCCCCAAGATCGCCTTCGCCGACGCCCGCGGCCTGCTCTCGCTGCCCGCCGCGGGTTCACGATTGCGTGGTTTTGGCGATGCGGACGGCGCCGGCGGCACCACGCGCGGGATTTCACTGGAAACCCGTTCCGGCGCCCTAGTTTCGGCGCCTTCTGACGCTTGGGTGGTTTATGCGGGTCCGTTCCGTTCCTTCGGGCAGCTCTTGATCCTGAATGCCGGCGGCGGATACTACATATTGCTGGCAGGAATGCAGCGCATCGATGTCGCCCTCAACCAGTTCGTGCTCGCCGGCGAGCCGGTTGCGGTGATGGGCGAAACATCGGAAGCTGCGGCGACGACAGTAGGAGTGGGAACCGGCCAGCCGGTCCTGTATATAGAATTCAGAAAAGACGGTGTTTCGGTCGATCCGACGCCGTGGTGGACGAAATCGCAAGGCGAAAAGGTTCGCGGATGATGCGCAAGGTTTCTCTCGTTCTCGCCGGCGCCATCATGGGCGCGGGCCTGACCGGACTGGCTACCCAGACGCGGTTGTTGAGTTCGACCAGCGCCGTCGCCGCCTCGGCCGAGGTCTATCGCAGCCTCAACCTATTCGGCGACATCTTCGAGAAGATCCGCACCGATTATGTCGACAAGCCCGACGAGCAGAAGCTGATCGAGGCCGCCATCAACGGCATGGTCTCCTCGCTCGACCCGCATTCCTCCTATCTCGACGCCAAGTCCTTCCGCGAGATGGACACCGACATGCGCGGCCAGTTCGGCGGCCTCGGCATCGAGGTGACCATGGAGGACGGCGTCCTCAAGGTCGCCAAGCCGATCAAGGACACGCCTGCCTCCAAAGCCGGCATCCTCGCCAACGACATCATCCGCCAGATCGACGGCACCGAGGTGAAGGGGCTCTCCCTCACCCAGGCGGTCGACAAGATGCGCGGCCTGATCAACACCCAGGTGACGCTGAAGGTCGAGCGCCCCGGCAAGACGGAGCCGCTGGACTTCACCCTGACCCGCCAGACCATCGTCGTTCCGGCGGTTGAGGAGCGCGTCGAGGGCGACATCGCCTATATCCGCATCGGCACCTTCTCCGAGCAGACCTATGACGGCCTGCGCAAGGCGATCGACAAGACCACCAGCGAGATCGGCGCCGACAAGCTCAAGGGCTACATCATCGACCTGCGCAACAACCGCGGCGGGCGCCTCGACCAGTCCGTGCTGGTCTCCGACGCCTTCCTCGAGCGCGGCCGCATCGTCTCGACCCGCGGCCGCAACGCCGAGGAGACGCAGGTCTTCAACGCCAAGTCGGGCGACCTCACCAAGGGCAAGCCGGTCGTCGTGCTGATCAACGGCTCGTCCGCCTCGGCGGCCGAGATCGTCGCCGGCGCCTTGCAGGACCACAAGCGCGCCACGCTGATCGGCACGCGTTCCTTCGGCAAGGGCTCGGTGCAGACCGTGATCCCGCTCGGCTCGAATGGCGGCCTGCGCCTGACCACGGCGCGCTACTACACCCCGTCGGGCAATTCGATCCAGGCCAAGGGCATCACGCCGGACATCGAGGTGCTGCAGGACATCCCGGCCGAGCTCAAGGACAAGCTCGTCGACAACAAGGGCGAAGCCGCACTCAAGGGCCATCTCAAGGCCGGCGAGGGCGAGGAACAGTCCGGCTCGAGCTCCTATGTCCCGAACGATCCCAAGAAGGACACGCAGCTCATCGCGGCGATCGACCTGCTTCACGGCGTGAAGAAGGATGCCGCCGCGCTCGCCCAGAAGCCGGCCGAGACCCCGGCCGCAACGCCCGCTCCCGCTCCGGCCGCCCCCGCGGCGCCGGCCACGCCGGAAGCGCCCAAGCCCTGACGAGCGGCCCCGAGCGCGCCTCGGGGCTCGACTGCGGGCGGCTAAGACGACAAGACTAGCGCGCGGACCACTGATTCGGGTCCGCGTCGCAATCTGTTAGGACGGCTGACCTTTGGCCGGAATGCCGCTCACGGACCTCAACCGGCCGCTCGGCCACGACAAGCCTGCGCGCGCGAACAGGCCGTGGGGGCGCTGGCTTGCGACCGCCGCGGCCGGCTTCGTCGGCACCGTGCTTCTCGGCCTCCTCCTCGTCGTCGCCCTGCGTCGCGACCCCGATGGCGGCGAACCCATGGCCGTCGCGAGCATCGAGAAGCGCGCCGCACCGCCGGTCGCCGTCTCGGCCGGCCCGGACCCCGTGACCAATCCCGGTCCGCGCGGCCCCGCCAGCGCCGCGCAGCTCGAGAGCAATGCGGGCGTCACCGTCTACCGCCCGGATTCGGACGCACCCGGCGCCATCGTCATCACCGTTCCCGACGACGCCGGCCCGATCAAGCTCGCCCCCGCCCCCGATAACCGCCTCGTCGAGCGCACGCGCTACGGCCTGCTGCCGAAGACCGCACCGGACGGCGCCACCCCGGCGCAGATATACGCCCGCCCGCTCGGCCCGGCCCCCGCGACCAAGCCGGCCGGACGGGTGGCGCTGATCGTCGGCGGCCTCGGCATCAGCCAGAGCGGCACGTCGGATGCGATCACGCGGCTGCCGCCGCAGGTCTCGCTCGCCTTCGCGCCCTATGGCACCGAGCTGGAGCGCACCGTCCAGCGTGCCCGCGGCGAGGGGCACGAGGTCCTGCTCCAGCTCCCGATGGAGCCCTTCGACTATCCCGACAACGATCCCGGCCCGCATACGCTGCTGACCGGCCCGAAGGCCTCCGACAATCTCGACAAGCTGCACTGGTCGCTCGGCCGCTTCACCGGCTATGTCGGCATCATCAACTTCCTCGGCGGCCGGCTGACGGCGGATGAAGGCGCCCTCTCGCCGATCCTGCGCGATCTCGCCGGGCGCGGGCTCCTGGTCGTCGATGACGGCTCCTCGGCGCGCAGCCAGCTCGCGCCGGCAGCCAGCCGCGCCCAGATCCCGGCGCTCAGGATCGACCGGACCATCGACACGGTGGCGCGCGCCGACGCCATCGACAAGGAGCTCGCCAATCTGGAAGCGATGGCGCGCGACCAGGGCATCGTCGTCGCGGCGGCGAGCGCCCTGCCCGTCTCGATCGAGCGGATCGCGCAATGGGCGCAATCCCTCGAAGCCAAGAAGATCGCGATCGTGCCGGTGAGCGCCGCGCGGGGTTTCCGCAACCCCAAGAGCACAGGCTCGCTCGGCCCAGGCTCGCGCCCCGCAGGCTCTCTCCCGACCGGATCTCCGCGATGACCGACGCCGCCCCCGAAGGCTACCGCCCCTGCGTGGGTCTCGCCCTGTTCAATGCCGAAGGCCTCGTCTTCATCGGCCGGCGCGCCGACAAGACCAAGCGCGAGCATGTCGCCCCCGGCCATGCCTGGCAGATGCCGCAAGGCGGCATCGACAAGGGCGAGACGCCGCTGGAAGCCGCCCGGCGCGAATTGCAGGAGGAGACCAACATCACCTCCGTCGAGCTCCTGGCCGAGGCGCCGGGCTGGCTGAGCTACGATCTGCCGGTCGATATCGGCCAGGAGGCCTGGAAAGGCCGCTGGCGCGGCCAGGCGCAGCGCTGGTTCGCCTTCCGCTTCACCGGCTCCGACAGCGAAATCGACATCCTCACGCCCGCCGGCGGCCACAAGGCCGAGTTCGACGCCTGGCGCTGGGCCCCGCTTGCCGAGACGCCGGAGCTGATCATCCCATTCAAGCAGGGCGTCTACCGTCAGGTCGTCCGCCATTTCGCCCCCTTCGCGAAGGCCGGAACCGCAACCGCCTGATCGCCCGGCCGCTGCCCCGCATCTTCGAACTGTTCCAATTTTCCATATGGAACAAAGAGTTGAGCGGAATTCCCGGCGCGCCTAGATTGCCCGGATCCGGCGCTGCCGTGATGCGTGCCCTTCCGGAGACGACATGATGACCGAACGTTTCAGCGAGACCTTGCGGCAGGCGAGCGAGCCGCTCTGGTCGCAGGCGACGGAGCATCGCTTCGTACGCGAGCTGCTCTCCGGAACGGTCCCCGACGCCGTGATGGCGCGCTACCTGATCCAGGATCACCGCTTTCTCGACGCCTTCCTCACCTTGCTCGGCGCGGCCGTCGCCACCACCGACAGCTTCGAGGCGCGGCTGCGCTTCGGCCGTTTCATCGGCATGGTCTCAGGCGAGGAGAACACCTATTTCCTGCGCGCCTTCGAGGCGCTCGGCGTGACCGCCGCCGAGCGCGAGCAGCGCCCGGACACGCAGGCCACGGCCGGCTTCAAGGCGATCATGCGGGACGCCGCCGCGACCCGCTCCTACGCCGCCGCCCTGGCCGTCCTGAACGTGGCGGAGTGGCTCTATCTCGACTGGGCGACGAAGGCGACGGCGCCGCTGCCGCAAAACTTCGTCCATGCCGAATGGATCACCCTGCACGACAATCCCGACTTCCGCGATTTCGTCGCCTTCCTGCGCGCCGAACTCGACCGCGTCGGCCCGGCCGAGGCGGCGTTGAGCCGCGATTTCTTCCTGCGCTCGGTCGCGCTTGAGCTGGCCTTTTTCGACTCCGCCTATGAGCACTGAGATGGATCTCTTCGCGCGATTGAAGGCCGCAGCCAGCAGCGACTGGCAATCTTACGTCGATCACGACTTCGTCCGCCGGATGGGCGCAGGCACCCTGCCGCAGGAGGCCTTCCGCGACTACCTCGTCCAGGATTATCTCTTCCTGATCCAGTTCGCGCGCGCCTATGCGCTGGCGATCTACAAGGGCCGCAGCCTCGCCGATATGCGCGCCGCCAAGGCGGGCCTCGACGCCATCCTCGATGTCGAGATGGATCTGCATGTCCGGCTCTGCGGGCGCTGGGGCCTCTCGCCCGAGGCGATCGAAGCCGCGCCGGAGCATCAGGCCACCATCGCCTATACCCGCTTCGTGCTCGATTGCGGCATGGCGGGCGACCTGCTCGACCTGCATGTCGCGCTTGCCCCTTGCGTCATCGGCTATGCCGAGATCGGCCGCAATCTGGCACCGGACGGCGCCGGGGCGCTTGCCAACCATCCCTATCGCGACTGGATCGGCGAATATGCCGGGGAGACCTATCAGCAGGTCGCCGCAGAAGCCCGCCGCCATCTCGACGATCTCGCCGCGCGCGCGATGACCGAGCGCCGCTTCGCCGAGCTCACCGCCCTCTTCGCCAAGGCCTCGCGGCTGGAGGCCGATTTCTGGCAGATGGCGCTGACCGAGACCGGAAGCTGAATCCTATCCGTGCATGGCGGAGAGGAGGCGGATGATCCAGTAGAACTGATAGACGAGGTGGGTGATGGCGATCGCGATCTGCAGGCGGCGATCCGCCCAGATGCTGCCGACGACGCAGAAGGCCAGCCCGATCGGCACCTGCAGCAGATAATCGCCGCTGAGCTGGCTCCAATGGTCGAGCCCCTTGATCAGCGTGTCGACGACGTCGAGCAGGAAGGCGACGGCGAGCAGCCCGAAGAACCAGCGCCGCCGCTTGATGAAGAAATCCTCGTAGCCGGCATATTCCGCAATCGAATCCGGGAAGAGCAGGGCCGCGAGCAGATACAGCACGACGGCATAGCCGATCAGGAACAGGAAGACGCCGAAGCTCCAGCTCGGGATCCGCGACAGCGCGAACTCCCACCACCAGAACAGTGCCAGCTCGAGCAGGATCGAGCCGACCCAGAGCATGTGCAGCAGCGAGACGCGATTGCGGCCGGGATGCTGGATGAAGCCGGCAATGCCCAGGAGCATGCGGGTGATGCCGAGGCCGATCACCATGCCCATGACGATGCGGACATGGGAGAACAGCTCTTGCGGCGCGACGGTATCCATGCCCCCTGCATAGCTTGCCGGAAACCTGACGCCTAGATCGCCGCGCGTCCTCACGGGCGCGATAACGGCGATCGATCTGCCTGGTATCGCATCGGATTGTTCCGGAAAGACGGATTCCGCCGTCCGGCCCGATGCCAGGGCCGAGCCAATTTTCAGGTGGGGACGGAAAGCAAAATGGCGTCCCGGAAGGGACTGCAACGTTTGGCCGATTCCAACGACTTAGCTTGAGGTTCGCCACCGATTGAGCATCATCTGTTCCCGTGGTTCGCCGTTAGCCAGATCCGGACAACGTCAACTTGGGAAGCGGTGCTAAGCTGCCGCTGGACCTCTGCCGCGTTCCCCATCACCACATTCGGAAAGCGCGCAGGACCAGGGCGCCGGCGATGATCCAGGCTGCGGCGACGAGCGCCGCCTGCGCATGGCGGCCGAGTAAGCGCCGCCAGCGGGGCAGGGCGGTCCGCCGCGCCCGCTCCTCGGCATTGTCGCGGCCGATCTGCTGCCAATGGCCCATCAGAACAGATCATCCTTGAAGGGCTCGATCGTCCGCGGATCGTCGTCGCCCTCTCCGGCCTTGTTGACGCGCTTGGAGACGATCCATTCGCGCAGCTCGCGAGGCGGCTGCTTGAGAAGCTCCATGCCGCCCGAACCATCGAGCCAAGCGTCGAAGTCTCGCTGCAGCAGCATGCAGGGCATGCGGTCGTGATACTGCGCGGTCCAGGCATTGGCCTCGCGCACGATCATTGTGCAGGTCGTGATCTCTTCGCCGCTCTCCGGATCACGGAAACGCTCGTAGAGCCCAGCGAAGGCCAGCAGATCGCCATCGGCCGCGGAGAAGAAGTGTGGCACCCGGTCCTTCTTCTCACCCGTCCATTCGAAGAAGCCGCTGGCAGGGATGATGCAGCGCCGGCCCTTATAGGCATGCTTGAAAGTGCCGCTGGTATCGACTGTTTCGACCTTGGCGTTGAAGGTTGAGAGCTTGAAATCTTTGAGCCCGCCCTTGTGCCAGCCGGGGATCAGCCCCCAGCGCGCCTCGCGCAGCTCGCGGCCGCTCTCGCCCTTAACGATGATATGGATCATGGTCGTGGGAGCGATATTGTAGCGCGGCTGCAGATTGCCCTTCTCCGCCGGCAGCTTGTTCGTCAGCGGCTGGCTGAAGGCGACGATCTCGTCCCAGCTATAGGCCTGCGAAAATCGTCCGCACATGACGTTACTCCTCGCCACCGACGCGTCGGCGCCGTTCGGCCGGCGCCGCCTCGGCCGGGAGCATGTCGTCCTTGCCGCCAGCGATCAAGGTCAGCCCCGACATCGCGGGCGGAAGGTCGGGCGGGCGCGTGGTGCCGAGATCTGGGCAATAGCCGCCGCAGGGCATATCGCGGAGCGCCGCTCGTCCATTTCGCTTTCGGGGACGATGGGGGCAATTCGCGATGAAGATGCCGAGGAGATACTCGATCGTCGTAGGCGCACCGAATTCCTCGACCAAGAGTGCCAGGCGCTTGTCGCGAAAGGCGCGGCAAGCCCGGCAGGCGAAGCGCACGACGATCCACGGATAGAATTCCAGCGTCGTGTGTGGCCCGGGCGGCTCGCTCACGGCTCCTTTTCGCGGGCGGGCCGAGCCCCTTGCGAGAAAACACCGCGGAGGAAGCCGCGCGAGACCGAGCGATCAGCATCGGCTAGGAGCACGATGAAGTCGTGTGCAAGCGCCCGCAGGGCTGCCGCTTCGGAGCCGTGCTCCTCCATGAGATCAGCGATCAGGCCGCTGACTTCCGCGTCTACCGACGAGTCCTCGACCCGCTGATCCGCTGGCTGAGCTGACATGTTCCTGCCCTCCAATATGAGAACATTAAGAGAACAAACAGCCTTCGGGAGTCAAGCCGTTGCTGAAAGCGCGAGAGAGAGGCGAATAGCCCCTTAAAGCAGAGACGGCTGCCGTTCCGGTCGGAACACAAGCCCAGGCGGCGTGATGATCAGCTCTCGCGCCGGCGTCGTTGCTCCTTCGTGGATCGTATAAGTGAGCTCGACCTCCTGGAGCGCGAACGCCGCGAAGGTCTCGCGGATCTCCGGCGTGTCGTTGATCGACAGCACGAAGGCGCCCTTCAGGCCGGCCAGCCGATTCGCGAGACGACGGAAGGAGGCGCGGTCGAAGACACCGGCGCCGTAATCCCCCTCGCAGCCGTGATAGGGCGGGTCGAGGTAGAACAGGACGCCGGGCGCGTCATAGCGCTCGAGGAAAGTATCGAAGGGAAGGTTCTCGATGATGACGCCGGCGAGACGCTCGGCGATATCGGCCAGAAGTGGGGCGAGTTTCGTCACGTCGAAGCGCCCGGGCAACCCCGGCGAGACACCGAAGCTGCGGCCGACAACCTTGCCGCCAAAGGCAAGGCGCTGCAGGTAGAGGAAGCGCGCCGCGCGCTCGAGATCCGTCAGCGTCGAGGGATTGACCGCGAGCAAACGCTCGAAGTCGCGGCGGCTCGTGAGCTGGAAACGCAGCATGTCCATGAGCGCCACATAGTGCCGCTGCAGGATGCGGAAGAGCGTCGCGACGTCGGCCGACACGTCATTGATGATTTCGGCCTTCGGCACAGCCGTCCTGCGCAGGAATACCCCGCCCATGCCGACGAATGGCTCGGCATAGCTATGGTGAGGGATGCGCTCGATCAGCGCGGCGATGCGTGCTGCGAGCTGCTTCTTGCCGCCGATATAGGCCGCCGGCGGATGCACCGGCAGAACGGTGCGGAAGTCATCAGGAGGCATTGAGAACAATCCGGGAACATGCAACCGTATGCCTGCGCGCCGGCGCGCACGGCGGGTTGCCTTCACGGATGTGGTCAGGCTTCGCGGGACCTTCTGCCAGGTCGGGCCCGCGGCGAATCGGCATGACGGCCGATGAGCCCCGCCGGTTCAACCGGCGGGGCGAGCCGGGATTAATCCGCTGGCGTAAAGTCGAGGAAGTAGGCCTTCCCGACCGCGAACTGCTCGATCGCGCCGGGATTGGTCACGGTCATCTTGAGCTCGCCGGAGGGGGTGTATTTCGACCAGGTCTCATTGACCTTGCCGTCGCCATAGCTGCCGAACACCGGCGCCATGGCGATCTCGGCGACGGGATCACTCCCCGGCGTCCCCATGTGGCTGATCGACTTCACAAAGAACTTGGCACGGACCGTCATCGGTCTTCTCCT
The DNA here is from genome assembly GCF_014764685.1 of Allobosea spartocytisi. Classification (NCBI taxonomy): domain Bacteria; kingdom Pseudomonadati; phylum Pseudomonadota; class Alphaproteobacteria; order Hyphomicrobiales; family Alloboseaceae; genus Allobosea; species Allobosea spartocytisi. The sequence goes on along the minus strand of NZ_JACXWY010000009.1, from coordinate 24,054 downwards.
TTGGTGGTTGCCGGAAGCCGCCGGCACGGATCGGCACTTGCCGAATTCAGTTGCGCCGGCCCGGGCGGGGCTTGCGCTCGACCCGCTCGATCGTGTCGCGCAGGGAATCCATCTCGCGAGCGTGTCGGTCGGTCATCTCGCCGAGGCGGGCGTTGGTCTTGATCTGCTCGTCGTGCAGATCGTCCATCCGGGCGGCCATGCGCCGGACGCCCTCGGCGATGATGCTGACTTGCGCCAGGATCGAATTCGCCAGGACAACGAGGCCGAAAGGGTCATGGCCCTGCGGCGCGATATGCCCATCCTTCTTGTTATCCTTCGCGCCACGAAGGGTCATGAAGATCGCAAGGATGATAACCACGACGCCGCCGGCGAGCTGCAGCAGCGGGAAGGGTTTTAGAATCTCAGCGCCTGCGAAATCCGCCATCTCTCACCGCCCGGTAAACGGAGATCAGCTCTCCGAGTGTCAGCATTCCTAGGAGCGGCACGAAGATCGACACCTTGCCGGATAGCAGGCTGTCGTAGACCAGCGGCAGCATGAGCATCATCCAGACGAAGGCGCCGACGAAGGAGCCGGCATAGCGCATCAGCGGCCCGTAGACGGGCAGCTTGCCATTGGCGAAGAGGGCGACCGCACGCATCGAGCCGATGCAGCCCAGCGTCACCGCCATGGCTTCCTCGCTGGCGCCGTTCTCAGCGAGCAGCCGTAGCGTCCCCCGGTCGAGCGAGTCGCCCGGCAGCGCCAGGGTGAAGGCGATCAGCAGCAGCCCCCCGGCCATGATCCACTCGAATAGGCGGTTCGAGCTGTAGGGTCCGGCCGAAGGCCGGGCGCGCGCGATCATATCCCCGGCGTCCATCCGCAGAGCCGCTTGCCTACAGCGTTGTGCTGCTTCGCCTGGACAATCGTCTGGTCCGTGTCCGCATCATCCCAGCGGATCGGCCGGAATTGATCGCACAGCGCGGACTTAGTGGCGCTTCCACCCGTCGTCGTCACGCAACCGGCCAGGGTCAACAGCAGCGTCAGCGCGAGCGTCCGCGCCCTGCTTGCGGATGTCATTCGCATCGCGGAGATCCTTCGTTTCGGTCCTGGACTTCTGGTCTGAGCGGCCCTTGCCATAGGCCGTGAGCACCGCCAGAAGAGCGGCGCCGGCGGCGGCGAGGTAGGGCCATATGGCGCCGAGCAGAGCGATCACGACGCTCATGCGGCCACGCCTTCAGGGAGATCGAGCGCATCCGCCCGCGCCTTCGCCTTCCGGCTGACATAGGCGCGGTAGACGAAGCCGCCGATCGCCAGGACCGCGCCGGTGATGACCAGCACGGTCACGACATAGCCGATGACGGTGGATGTCGAGGCCAGCGGGTCGAGCTGCTGCCGCGCCGCCTCGAGCACGCCGCCGAGGCTGCCCGAGGTGACGCCCGCGCCGGTCGTGGCATCCGCGCCGGCTTTGGCCGGCAGCGGCTTCGCCTGGTCGATCGTCGCCTTGGCATTGCCGCCGGCGAAGAACACCGGCTGCGGCCCGACCGAACCCGTCGCCCAGGCCTGCCCGACCTGCTTGACCTGCGCCACGCGGCGCGACCAGCCGCCGCCGAACACCCGCCAGGTCTTCAGCGCCTGCAGGAAGGCGAGGCGCCGGCCGATCATCAGCGCGACAAGCTGGTCATGATCCGGATAGGCCTCGATCGCCGCCAGCGTCGCCTCTCCGATGACGCCGTCGACCTTGACCGACCCGAGCGCCCGCTGCAGCCACTTCACCGACTGCGCCGGGCCGGAATTCACCGCGCCGTCGAAGACGACGTAATCAACGCCTGCGGGCAGGCGGTCGCCCTTGACCGCATCCCAATACTGCTTGCGATAGATCGCCTGCAGCTCGGCCTCCTCGATCAGGCGCACCGAGCGAAGCGAGAGGCCGCGGCGCTTGCGCCAGGCGTCGTAGACGCGCTGCGTCACGCCCTTCATCGTGGCGCCACCTGGATCATCCTTGTGATCGGAAAAGCCGCCCTCATGCACCAGGGCGCGCGAAAGCGCCGGCGCGAAATTCTGCGCAGTCATGGATAATCTCCGGACATGAAAAAACCCGCCGAGGCGGGACGTTGAAACCACCTCTTGGAGTGGGATACGCACGGTGGTCAGGCGGACCATGCCAGCGGGTTGCGGTATTCGAGGAAATCACAGAGAAACAAGCCTTGGAAATTCGGCTGCAAGTAGCAAACCAGAGCGAGACAATGTTGAAAGAAATAGCTAGTTTACTACCACCGCTCAGGCGAATTAAGAACGAATTGCGCTTTTTGAGAGAAGAGAACTCTCGGCTTAAATCGACACTAAATTCAACAGCAGCTAGCACTATTAACAGAAAACCGCCCTCTCAAAGTGTTTTTTACTTTTATAACACTAATCTTGACGCTACCGATATCATACAATCGCACGCGGTAGATGGCCTTCAGCCAACGCCGGATTTCCTAACAAATTTTTTGGGTGTTCTGATTAGGCCTGAATACTTGCCTAACATTCTCGCAGAACGCGCCGGAACGGTTGAGGCTGTTCCAATCCCTGCGAATTGGCATGCTGATATAGCTGAGTGGGCGAGTGCTCTACGTGCGGTTGATCTGTCAGAGGACACTTTCACCGTTGTAGAACTGGGCTGCGGCTGGGGTTGCTGGATCAACAATACTGGCGTTGCCGCTCGCGCCGCCGGCCGGAAGGTAAATCTTATCGGCATCGAAGGGGATGAAGGCCACGTACGGTTTGCGAAGCAGTGCTGTGCCGACAACAAGTTCAGGGATGATCAAGTCACCATTGTCCATGGCATCGCCGCAGCAAATGCGGGGACAGCCCTCTTCCCAAGGCAGACGCAGGCGGGTGTGAATTGGGGACTGGAGCCCATCTTCAACGCGACCGCCGAACAGCGGCGAGAAGCGGTCTCGTCGGGAGCCTGTGACGAACTGTCGATGGTCCCCCTTGAGAGCCTCCCCGCAGGCAAGAGGATCGACCTGCTCCATATCGACATCCAGGGTGGCGAAGCCGATTTCGTGCGTGACGCAATCGGAACGATCAACAAGAAAGTTGCCTACTTGCTCATTGGCACTCATTCGCGAGAAATAGAGGGTCGGCTGTTCTCGACATTGAGGGAAGCCGGGTGGATATTGGAGATCGAGCGCCCTGCCATTCTAAGTGTTAATGGCGGCGTTCCGAATGTAACCGTGGACGGAGTTCAGGCTTGGCTGAACCCGAGACTTGCGAAGAAGATATGACGCGCCGCATTTTTTACTGGGTTGGGCTCACAGTTACTCAGCCGTTCAATACCGGTGTACAGCGGGTGGTGCGCTGCCTAGCCGCTTCACTCGTAAAAAGCGGAGTCGATTTGATCCCCGTGAAGTGGGACCCTGAAGCAGGAAGAATAGCTCTCATATCGCGGGCGGAAGCGGATCATCTCAGCAACTGGGATGGGCCGCAGATCACAATGCCCGCCAGCCTGCCGGCCTCGTTGAAAGGTGAGTGGCTGTTACTCCCTGAGATAACGCTGCCTGTCGTGCCGGCCGGGTCAAATGTCGCGAAACTCGGTGCGTCCCTCGGAATGCACGTCGCGGCGATCTTCTATGACCTCATCCCTCTCTACGAGAGGGAGCGATACCCCGCAGCAACGCTCGTGGCACTTGCCGAATATTGGGAGACATTCGCCGGCATCGATCTGGCGCTGCCTATCTCCGAAACAGTTGCTCCAGATATTCGACGCTGGCTCTACGACAGGAACCGCGCCTACCCGAAGTTGACCGTCCCGTGCCTGCTCTCGGGCGAAAGTCTCAGCACCGAGCGCGAGACGCACGCTGCGTCTTTCCCGAGCGATGACACACCGTTCCGTATCGTGGCAGTCGGGAGCTGTGAACCCCGCAAGAACTACCCCAGGATACTGCGCGCGCTGAAATCGGCTCGCCAAAGCACAGGTCGAGACATCCGCCTTACCATCATCGGGCGCAGGATGCCGGTCGAATACCCAGGGCTGCACGCCGAGATGGAAGGCTTGGCCTCGGATCTTGGTGCAGGTGTCGCGTCTTTTGTCGCTGGCGCGGACGACCAGCAGATGGGCGCATACTTCGCCAACGCCCACGCCACGATATTTGGATCATGGATTGAGGGATTTGGCCTCCCCGTGCTCGAAAGCCTTTGGAGGGGTAGACCCTGTCTTTGCCACAACGGTTCGGCGCTTGCTGAGATCGCGCCTGGAGGCGGGGCCTTGATGCTCGACATGCTCGACGAAGACGAAATCGCCCACGGGATCGAAAGCTTGGTGACAGATGCCGCCCTGTTCGATCGCCTGTCGGCAGAGGCCGTCTCTCGGCCTCTGAGTTCATGGGACGACTATGGGGATGACGTTCTCGCCGCACTCGAAAGGTTTGAACTTGTTGACCGTATGATGGGTCATGATTCCATTGGGTATAGCCGAGCCTCTTAAGGGGCTCGGCGTTAGATAAGTGTTCAGATAAACGCTTCCCACGAAAAGGATCGATCCGCCCCAACGGTGATGCCAAGATCGAGTGTGAACGAGTTCTGATCCAGGCTGGCGATACGAGGGAGGACTGTCCCGACGGCCTGAGCACCGGCGCCGAGCAGGGAAAAATGCACGCCTCTTGGGGTTACACCGAGACCGTGAATAACGGTTGCACCGTTTTGCCCGTTAAGAACGGTGGCGACGCCGGTGGTCTTGTGTCCGGTAATCTTTCCTCCCGCGTCTTCGTAAGTCAAGGGAGCCCCATCACCGCTACCGTTATCCGAAACTTCAGACAACCTTACAACCGCACCACTTGCCTGACATGCTATCGCTGGAAACCCCGTCTCGGAAAGATTAAAATTACCCGGCTGAAAACGACTGATATTAACGCGACTAGCAACCCCGCTGACAGAAACTGCAGACGCCTGCGTATTATTGCTGACCAACGTCCCGATATGGAGTCGCGCGTTCGGCCCGAGCACGGCGACCCCTGCCGCAAAGGCCGTCACTTCGGGCGCCTGCTCGCAGATAATCCTGTCGAAATGGGCGCTGACGCCATTCGCGGCCTCAGCCACGATTAGCGCGCTCTCCCCGAGATCGGCGTAGATGTTGCCGAAACTTGCATGATACGTGGTCCCAGCCGGATTATCCGGTCCATCGCCAGCGTAATTCCCAATCAGGAGAGAACGCTTGTATCGGATGCTGAAGAGGTTATCGACCATCATCCCATCGCTTCGGTTCGAAATTAGAGCGTGGGCATTGTCGCGAGTGTATTCACGAACCGGATCGGAGAGCGACCAGAAGGGCCAGAAATGGATGTCTTTGATTCGGATAACGTCATACGCGTTGACGATATCGATCCCGACATTGAGCGGCTGCCCCCGGATCAGCCCGATATTGAGTTGGCCCGACCTGGCGCGGCGCCACTGAAGCCCCATTGTCGGGTTCCATAGTGTCAGATCGTCGATATCCGCCGTACACTGCGTGAAGCGAAAATCGAAATCGAAATCTCCGGGTTCCCAATTAGATTCAGGCGTAGGCTGGTCACGCATCGTGCCAATGCCAAATATTCCGATGTGCGCGTTACCGACCAAATTTACGCCGTTCGAGCGCCCCTCGAAGTCAAAGCCGACACCCTCGTGGTCAAAGAAGAACCACGAACCCTTGCCGCGCGTGTTAATGCCATTCGTGGCGTAATTGTTGTTTTCTACGACTTCGACACCCGATCCGGCGATCTTCAGTGAGAGATTGCCGTGATTCTCCACCGGCTCGGTCAGGCGGATCACGATATCGTCTGGGATCAGCAGCTTGCGGCCATTGAGGCAGGCTTTCTCGATCGCCCTCTCGACGCCGGCCTGGTCGTTCGATGTGCCGTTACCCGTGATCTGATCGGTATCGGTGATCCACATCCAGCGCCGGTCGCGTGTGACCAGCGGCAGCGGGAACGGATCGATGCCATCCTGGTAGCGCAGCTTGTTGCCATCTATCAGCGCCGCGGGATCGGCCGGCGACGCCACCTTGGCATCCGTCACGCTCTCATCGAGCGGCTCCCGCATATCCGGAGAGATTGCCCACCAACCGCCATTAGCGAGATCAGTCTCGCCATCAGACAGAAAGCGATCGGCCGAGCGGAACTTCGTAACCGGCCCGGGATCGGCGTCTGTGCGCCGGAAAAAACGCCCACCAAGATCCCAGACCACGACCGTGCCAATGCTTGCGGGCACAACCGTCGTAGCAGCAGCAGCGGTCGAACGCACATCGAGTTTCGACCCTGGGCCGAACAGATGGGTAAGCGGGCGCTTTTCATTGTCGCCCGACACCTCCGCCCCAGCGAACTGTGTCGCGTAAGAGACGTCGTCGCCGCCATCGCCCATAGCGTCGATCAGGAACTCGGGCCCGGGTGCGCCGCGGATGTCCGCTGCATCGCCGATCGTCTCGGTTAGCGCCCCTGCGGCGGTCTTGTAGCCGATGGCGGGCTTCGTTCCCTCACCACCGGCCCAGTCATAGACCTCGGTTACCCTTCGGACGCCGTCCGACGCGATCCGCTCGAGCGGATACCAGCCGGCCGCGCCACGGATCAGGCCATTGTCCGGCCAGCCGGCCGCGGTCTTAGGGCCGAACAGCTTCTTGCTGACCGTGTCGATCCAGAAGTCGCCGATGCGCCCATCAGTGATCAGCGGCGCGCGCGCCTTGCTCAGGACGGAACGGCCGTCCAGTCCGCGCTCGGGGCCAGCCAAGCGGACAATGTTGGGGAGTCGGCTCATAGTCTTAGACCTCCGGGAAGGTGATGGCGTCGGTGATGGTCAGGTTGTGCCGCTCGGAGCGCGCACGGACTTCCGTCGTCTTGTTCGAGAACAGGACGTCGAAGACGAAGGGGCCGGGGCCGATTGCGTCGATCTCGGACCATGCGACATTCACCTCGAGGTGGCGCGCGACCGGATCGGTAATGATGAGCTTGCCGTTGGCAGTGCTAAGATCGAGCAGCACGGCTGCTCCGACCGAAGACCTCACTTGCAGCGCGATGTCATAATCGTCGAGACGCCAACGATCGGTCGGCGCGCCGAAGACAAGCCGCTGAATCCAGTCGGTTCCGTCCGACACGGTGAAAGCAGTCATGGCAATGTTCCCGGTGAAGGAGGTCAGGCGCCTTCGAGCGTCTCGATGCGGGCGAGCGCGTCATCCAGCCGTTGGCGCAGCCCGGCGATCTCGTTGCGGTAGAGCGTCAGGTCGGGCGAGTAGTCGGACGCGAGCGTCAGGTCGGTCAGCTCGATCGCTTCAACCTGCGTCGCGCCGAAGGAGAAGGTGCGGATGAAGGGCCTGACATAGATAGCACCGGCCGGCGCGGCGGCGTCGATGTTATCAGCCGAGACCGTCGCGAAATTGTAGCTGTGTTCGAGCCGGCCGTGGGCAACGCGCAGATCGAGAAGATCAGCGAGCACCGTAGTGGCAAGGCCGGCCTTGTCGTTTTTGAGCCAGCGCAAGCCCATGCGCACAGCGTCTCCCGCCGGATCCTCGGAATCGACCGAGCGGCGGAAGGCGAAGCGGACGCGGTACTGGTGCCCCGGCTCGACCCGAAAGGCGGCGATCGGCGCAAGCTGCCCAGCGCCGACGAGCTGCGCGACGCGGCCGTCGATACCGATCACCTTCAGCACATCGGCGATCGGCGTCACGGATGTCGGCTCGCCATCGAGCGTCGAAGTGAAGAAGCGGCCAGGCTCGCCCGGGCGCTGGCGCATCGGACCGACCTCCGAATATAGCGCGCGAGCGGCGTCACCAGCGCCCCGCGCCTCCACCTCGGCGGACAGTGCAGAATCGACGGAATCTATCTTTTCGAAGGCTGTGTTGGTCTTGGCGCGCGCAGCGATATCGCCCAGCTTGATCTTTGCGAGAGACGGCATTGGCGATGCTCCGAGGTCAGAAATCTTCGACGAGGGCGAGCGAGGGTGATCCGAGCCGACCGAGGTCGAGTTCGAGATCGCCGTCGGCCGCGTCGCGCAGGACGCAGCGCAGGACGAGGTTGGAGAGGCTCGCACCGGTTCCGGCGGCGGCCGCGGCGCGCAGCGGCGGCGTGATCGTCACCGTGTAGAGGGAGGTTCCCGCCACGGCATCGGCCCACGGAATGCGATCATCCCAGGGCGAATCTGTCGCGAGCTGATTGAGGAATGGCGGTGCCACGGGGCCGGACACCACTTCCTTCACCTGGTGCAGCCGCTCGCCAATACTGAAATAGTGACCGCCCATGAGTTCGGCACCGGTAACGTTGAGCGCGACCTGCGTTGCGCGCAGCGCCGCGGAAGCGGCCAAGCTGACGGCCGTGCTGCTGGACTTTGACCCCAGCGGCCGGTAGGCGTCGCAGACCTGCATGATCATCGGCTCGCCGTCGCGCAGCCGCGCGATCATCGCGCGATAGGCGAGCGCCTCTTCGGCCTTGCTGATCTTGATGCCGCTAACTGCGACCTCCCAATAAGACGCATCGCTGACAACGCGTTGCTCGATGCCGGAGAGGCTGCGGCCGCCGGAGCGGAAGCCGTTGCGCAAATGCGGGTCGCAGACGCGCGCCTTCAGCACGCCAGGCCAGGAGAAAACCATCAGGGCACGCTCTTGTAATCCGTGGCGGAAGCCCGCTCTTGCACCATGCCCCCGAAGACCTCGACCACGCCGGCCGCAGTGTCGGAGACGCCGCGCGAGGAGCGGTTATCGAGACCGAGCCAGAGGGCGGTAGCGCCGAGGCTGACCGTCACGGTCTTGCTGACGCGCTGCCAAGAACTGGTCAGCGTCACCTCGTTGGCATCGGTCGCGATGCCGGTTTCGGCGACGAGCGCAATCTTGTCCTTGCCGGAGGGCGCTCGAACATAGGCCGAAAGCGTGAAGGTGCGACCCGCGAGAGCCCCATCGACCACGGCCTGCCCATAAAGGTTCCCACTATCGGCGGCGAAGGTGACAGCGCGGCCGCGGGTGCCGCCGAGCGGGTCGGCAACAGGGCCCCCGAAACTGATCGCGCCGCTGACGCCTACCCAGGCCTGCGGATCGTCCGAATGGGGCAGCCAGTTCGCCATCGCCGGATCGGAGACAACCTCGACAGTCTTACTCGCTGTCCATGCGCTTATGCTCTGCGAGCTGGTCCCACCCCAGCCCGCCAGAGCGACCTGGAATTCATAGGTGACGTCGTTTTCGAGTGCGTCGCCGGTGATGACCTGCCAGGCGTCGTCTCCGGCGGTCATGTCCAGCCAGTTGGCGCTGCCGAGACGGCGGTAGCGGCCGATCGTGACCCAGGGCGCGCCGGTGATCGGATCGACCGTTGCCCGCACCCTGGTAGCCCAGGCGCCACTGCTGATCTGTGTCCGGACCAGCGCCAGCGCAAACCCGGTCGGGTCCGGCGGTGGCGCCGGGATCGAGGTGTCCTGCGGGACGGTCGGCGGCGCACCCTCCTCGGCCGTCGACCAGGCATAGGCCTCGGCCGAGAGCGAGGCGAGGGTGATCTCGCAGCCGCTCAGGTCGCCGACGATCTCAAACTTCTCGATCAGGAAATCGTCATCGAGCCCGAGCTCGTCGAGTACGACGTGAACGCAGCGCTCGCCGAGTGCGAGAATCCCGCCCAGATTCGTCTGCAACACCAGCCGGTGGCGCGGGTTGCCTTTGGCGGAGAAGATCTTGCCGAGCCGGCGGGCCTGCGTGAAGCTCGGCACCTGCTGCAAGGTCAGATCCTGCGCGAGGACGCCGACCTCGGCCTGACTGTCGAGATCTTCCCATGGATCGATTTCGACCGGTTGATAGTCGGCCCCGCGATGGGTGAAGGTCAGCTTGAGCCGGTTGAAGGCGGCGAGCTTGTCGTTGCCCTGCTCGTAACGGTAGGTGCGGATATGATCGGCCGTGAGGGTTACGCTCGGCGCCTGCCATTTGCCGCCGCGAATACCGACCTTGCCTTCAGCCGTCGGAAAGATCTCGGCATCGCAGCTCTGCAGCAATGTGCGCAGCACCTCGCGCGGCTCCTGCGTGAGCTCATAGCTGAAGGCGACCCGGTAGCGGGGCTCGGTTCCGCCCGCCCCAAGCGCCACTGCCTCGTCGCAAGTATTCGCGAAGGACGAGAAGCTCGCGGCATCGATCAGCGATGGGTCGATGCCGAAGCCGCGCGCATAGGTGAGATGGTCGCGGGTGCAGAGCCCCGGATTCTCCGAGAAGGCCGTCGCCCCGCTCCGCGGATCGAACACCTTTGCCGTCCGCGCCACCACGCGCAACGCCGGCGCCCCGTTCGGATAAACCTTGCCGAAGACTTTCTCCGGCACCCAGCCATACCTGATCACCGAGTAGGCAAGGCCACGCAGACGGTGATTGGGTGTCCAGATGCCGGGATAGGCCGCGGCCAGCATCGGAGATGCAGCCTGATCGGCGCCGCCGAGATGGCTTTCGATCGTGATGTTTGTTCCCCAGGGCAACACGGTAACCGCGCCGCCGGAGACGGCGGCATTCTTATCGTTCAGCCACCATTCCTCGATCGCGTCCCATTCGCCCTCGCCATGGATGACGAGCTGGTAGAGAGACCCAAGACTGGCCTCGAAGAAGCCGACCGCGCCGGCAACCTTGACCCGGCCATAGGAGCGAATACGCGGTGGCAGGGCCTGTTTGACGGTGACCTGCTGCGGATCGCCCTTCTGCTTCTTTGGCTGGCTGAGCAGGAGCGAGGCGCCGATCGTCGCGGCCGTCGTGACGGCATAGGCGATGATCGAGGCATAGGTGATCGTGGTGGCGCCGATCGTGATGCCGCCAGTGATGCCAGCCGCGGTGATCACAGGGATAAGGACGGCGGGCATTCAGACGCTCCAGGCACGCAGGCAGCGGAAGGGGGCCGCCGCAATGCCGCGCTCGGCCTTGGCGGCCCAGCCCAGCGGCGTCCGGATGGCGAGGGCGAGCCCGGCCGGCGTCTGCACCAGTCCGACATCGCCCGATTGCGGCTCAGACGTCTCGACGAGGCCAGCCGCCGCCATGGCCTTCGACACGACGTCGAGGAAGTCGCCGCCGGCGCGCCTGATCTGCCTGATGGCACCACGGGCGGTGCGGTAACGGCCGCGCCAGGGCTGGCTCGGATCGACGCCACGGCGCAGCATCACCCATGCGCAGGCCCAGCTGCAGCAATCGCAGGCGTCCCAAGCGAAGGGTCGAGCCGCGCCGTCACGCAGATAATCGGCGAGCGTCATCAGTATGACGGCCAAGTCGTGGACTTGTTCTGCATCGCTGCGATCTGCTCAAGTCCGCGATCGCCCGGGTACAAGCTCTTCTGATCGCGGTCGCTCAACATGCCGAAGGGTGGGATGGCACGGCGCGTGAACAGCCATTCCACCGTGACTTCGAGAGTGCGGGTGGCGACATCGGGCGCGGCAATGCTGATGCGGTCCATCACGCCGGTCATCAGCGCATAGGGATTGTCGAGCACCTGCCAGTTTTCGTCGAAGAACTGCATGGAAACGATGGCGGCGCGGCCCTTCACTTCGGCAGCGGCGTCGAGCGCCTTCGCCACCAGCTCGGGCTTGACGCCGGAGAGAGCCAGCGTGGTCACTGGCGCCGTGCCTCCGAGCGGCGTCTCGATTCCCGAAATCGAGCCGAGCTCGCCAAGCCCCGACCATTCTTGGCCGCCAGCGATCAACTTGCCCCGACCAAGCCAGAGGCGCATCGGCTGCGAGGTGAAGTCGAGGAAGACGAGATGCGCGACGCGCACCGTCCTGCCCGCCAGCGCCGCCGCCGCGGTTTCAGAGAAAAAGGGCATGCCTGGAACCTCAGAAACGTGCGCCAGCCGTCTGCAGCACAGAGGCTATGTTACGCCGGCTCTGCCGGTCATAGGCCGCCAGCGCCTGCGTCATCTGCTCGGGCGTGACGCCGTCGGCAGGTGTGATGTTGATCTGACGCTGATCGGCGTAGCTGATCGTCGACCCGCTGCCGCCGCCGCCCGGCATCACCGCATCCGGCACTCGGGGCACGATTCGGCCAGCACTGTTGGGAACGAACAGCTCTGGCCGCTTTTCGCCGACGACATAAGCCTTGCCCGGCGAAACAGGGCCGCCGCCGGCTCGGGCGCCGCCGAACGAGCCGAGCAGCCCGCCGAGCAATCCGCCCATTCCACCGCCGCTTCCGGCTTTGGTGCCGAACACGCCAGCCAGCGAGCCATCGCCAAGCAGCACAGCCTGCAGAGCGGCCTTGGCAAGCGAGACCGCGAGGCGCTTGGCGACGTCCTCCGCCTTTGCACCGTTGAAAATGAAATCCTCAAGCGCATCGATACCCGCATTGCCGAAGTAGCGGGCCGCATCGTTCACGCCCTGCTGCGCCATTTTCAGGCGCTCCAACGTCGTACGCTTCTGCTCGCTGAGCTCGATCTCGCGGGTCAGATTTGCGATTGTCTTCTGGCGCTCTGCCTCGTCAAGCTTCGCGAGATCGACGCCAGCCTTGGCGAGCTCGATCGCAGCGCGCTTTTCAGCATTGGACTTGCCGAAGGTGGCGATCTCGGCATCGAGCACGGCATTCTGCCGCGTCAACGTCTCGATGTAGCGTTCGAGCCGGTCTTGAGCCCGCTCCTCATCGCTCTTGCCGCCGCCGCCACCACCACCTCCGCCGCTGCCGCCGCCCTTCTTCGGAAGAACCGTGGCGTCGCCGGAGAAGAGCCGTGCCGGTCGCGACGGCGGCAGCGGCGCGTTATCGACCTGACGGTTGCGAAGATCGATCTCGCTTTGCCGAAAGGCCGCCATCTGGCGGCGCGACGCCGCCGACTGTTCAGCATCGACCGCATCCCGGCCACCAGCATTGGCAAGACCCATCTCGCGCGCCTGCTGGCGGCGCTGCGCCCGCAAATCGCGGTCAGCGGCGAATGCGGCCTTGTTGGCGGCATCGACTGAGGCGATGTACTGGCCGGCTTGGCCGATCAGGCTGGCGAGACCCTGCGCAGCGGAAACGACGGCTGCCTTCGCGTTCGCGCCAAAGACTGTCCAGGCGTTTGTCCAAGCCGTATCGAATTCCTTGGCACGGGCGATGACTTCGCTGTCCAGGATCGTTCCGGCTTCTGCCGCATTTCGGGCGAGCTGATTGAGCGCGGCAGCCCCGCCTTCGAGAAGCGGCAGGAAATCCGCCGGCAATCCGAAGCGCTCCGCAATAGCGATCTTGTCCTGCTCGGTAGCTGCCCGACTGATCAGATCGGCTGCAACGGCAAGCGCCTCGTTGGTCGAGATGACTTCGCCCTTGCGGTCCTTGTATTTGATACCGTTGGCGTCCAGCAGCTTGGCGAGATCATTCTCTTCCCGCCGCGCCTCATTAAGCGCTTTGGCCAGCCCCTGAACTCCGGAATCGAACGACTTACCCTCAATGCCGAGGCCACCAGCGGCAAGCCGCAACTCCTGAAAGCGCGCAACATCCAAACCGCTGCGCCGGGCCGTATCGCCAAACTTTGCGATCTCACGATTGGCGTCGACGATACCACTAACAACCTTCTCGAAAGAGATCGCCGCGATCGCGCCCTGGAGGGCGCCGACGCCAAACCGGGCGGCGAGGTCGATACGACCAAAGCGATCCTCCATCTCGGTCGCCGATCTGTCGACGAGCTGGACAGCCTGGCGCATGGCGCGCTCGAGGTCGCGGATCGATGCTCCGACCGGAATAACGAGAGGTTGGCCTACCATTGAGAGTTTCCGATGTTCAGCCTAGCCGCTTGACCATGTCGCGGAACTCGTCCGCGCTCATGGGTTCTGGCGGCGCGTCGGCGCTTTCGTGCGCCTGGTTCCAGCCCTCGACGAGCGCGATGTATCGCCAGAAGGAGAGGCGCCCGAGCGCGCCCGGGTCGATTCCGGTGATGGCGGCGAATCCGTAGAAGGCGACGATGGAAAGGCGTCCGTCGCCTCCGTCGTGTCCACCGTCGCGCCGCCTTTTCCCAGGATGGCAAGCGCCTTCGGCGCGTCCATAACGACCGCGAGCACATAGAAGGCGAGCGTTGCGCAGGCCTCCAGGCGACCGGGCACGCAATAGCGGTCAACCAATTCCTTCGCCGGGCGCAACTCCATGCCGGCGCCGACGAGGCCGAGACGCAGCGTCTCGCTGACGTCGGCGATCGACCAGCCCCCGCGCATCAGCCGATCATGCAAGAGCGCGAAACCACAATCGCGCTTCTGCTCAAGCGCAAAGAGCTGATCCATGCCGAGCCGGAACAGCCGCTCCTCCTCGCCGAAGGGCAGCACGACCGAACCGTCGAGCTGATCGATGTCGCCTATCACGGCAGCGGCTCCACCGGGCCGCTCGACTGAAGCGTGATCTCGACATTGACGAGCTCGTCCTCCGGCGCCCCGATGTTGAGCGCCGTGACGAGATAGGCGCCCTGATAGGTCCGCGGACCGACCGCATAGTCGAGCACGACCTGCACGTTGACCGGATCATCGGAGGCTAGGGCCGCCTCGTAAACATCGAGGGATTCCCTGGCGAGCAGGCCGGAACCGGTGATTTCCGAGGAGAGCGCCCGCTTGACTCGCTCGACCCAAGCGGGCTTGTCGGGGTCGGCGCAATCGCGGACATTGAATTCGTTCACTTCCGCCGAGCGGTTGAAGCTCTTCGTGGTGATCCCGCACGGGGCCGAGAACGTCTCGGGCGTATTGCCATCGCCGAGCTTGATCAGCAGCTTTGATTCACGGATCGTCGTCGGACGCGCCATCGTGGTTTCCTTTCAGGGATGCCCGGCTACGCCGCCGGTTGAAGAATGGCGCGGATCGAAATCCGCGCCCGCGAAACGATGCCATCGGACTCGCGCGAAATGTCCGTGCTTTCGACCACTGCCAGCGCGATCACGAAGCCCGTGGGCTGGAGCTGGTCATCCTCGACCAGCGAGACGATCGTCCCAGCAATCTGGCGGGCAGCGCCAAAACCAACGCTGTCCGTCCAGACGTCAACCTGCTGCGTAACTTCCTTGGCGCCAAGGCAGGACGCCCCGATCGGTACGACCTGGCTCGGTCCGATCACCACGCGCGGATACGCCGCTTTCGCCGGGACCTTGTCGAAGATATTGTCTCCGGCGGCCGTCCGGGCGGCCTTGCAGGCGCGAACAAGCGCATCTTGCAGCGCATAGTCGGGAGTGATCACGCTCAGGTCTCGAACGTCTTGCGAGCGGCCGCTTGGACAGCCCGGGCAATGCGATTCCGGATGGCTCGGCGAAGCATCCGATAGGTAGGCCAGAAGAATGGCTGCGCCGGGACATGCGCGTTTCCGAACTCCTGGCCGAGCGCATAATCGTAGGTCGTGCTAGCGCCCTCGCGCACTGGCCGCGTCGTCCTCTCGCCTCCAGCCTTCACATACCAGCGGTCGCCCGTGCCGCCGCTCTCGGTCCGGATCGATTCCTGCAACGCGCCGTCATCCCTCGGCGCCCGCGCCTTGATCGCCGAAGCCAACCCATCCGCTTCGCTTAGCGCTGTAGCTGAAGCTGCCTTGCGCACGTCGAGCGGAACCTTGGCAAGGCGCCTCTTCCACCGCTCAAGGCTGGCATTGCTGCTCATCGGAGGCCTTTAGGAGCTCGCCGGGCTGCTGGTCGCGGCACGACGACACCGCGCCCGGACGCAACCGCCGCGGCGGCGCAGCCGCGCGTGACGAACCAGGTCAGCCCGGACGGGAAGGAACGCGACCAGCGCCCATGCAGAGCCGCTGGCGTCCAGTCGAAGCGCTTGTCGAAGCGAACCCAAGGCATGATCAGCCGATGATGACGATGTCGTAATCGACAGCGGAGCCGGCGCCGAGATTGGTGACGGTCAAAAGGTCACCGGTTCCGGCAGTCACTGGCCAGCCAGCCGCCGGAGCCGTCACCAGGAACACGCCGCCGGGTTTGATCACCACGCGATCGGAGGCGTCGGCGAAGGGACCGAGAAAACCGTTGCTGGCAGCCGGCCCAACCGCGACATTGTTCACGTTCGTGGCACGGGCGCGGATAAGGATGGCCTTGACCGAGGCGAAATTCAGAACCACCCCAAAGATGGTCGTCAGCGCGCCGGCGAGATCGATATTCTCGCTACCGGAGGCGGCGAGCGTGCGACTGTCGCTGAAAGCGTTCGACGCCTGATTGGCACCACTGCCGCTTCCGAAGGCGTGACGCACCTCGAGCTCGATCGGCGCACGCCCTTGAGCGAGATCGAGGTTGCTGGTTTCAATCGCCTTAAGCGAAGCGACGATGACGGTTTCCAGAGACATGACTGCCCTTCCGCTGGCTAGACCGGCATGCCGGTTTGAATGGTGAAAGCGATCTCTCGGCTATCGGGCGTCGGAACGACCGCGCGGATATTGGCGATCTGGTCGCGATAGGGGCCGGCCAGGAAGACGACACGGCAGCCTTCGTCGACGCGGACTGTATCCGGCGAGCGCAATGCAGTGAGGACGCCAAGCATGCCGCCGATGACCGCGCCGGCGGTGAGACGATCCTTGACCGCTTGCGGCAAAAAGCCGGCCCAGACTTCGGCAATCAACGTCCAATCGCTTTCGATGTTACCAAGGTCGGCCGGCGCATCGGGATTGATCTCGATCCGCCGCTCAAATCGAACGCGATGCGGGCGCTTGCCGGCTTCGAGCATCGTCAGATCCAGACACGGCGTGGCGCCAGAAGACGGGCCGCGGTGGGATGCATCGGGCCATCCACCGCGCGACGCTCCCAAAAGTCCTCGACCATGATCAGCAAGGCCTGGATGACGGGCGTCGGGACCGCCTCCTGAACATGGCCTGACTCGTACCGGATTCGAGCTGCTGCAGGGCGGCAGATGGTCGAGGGCCACCTGCTGCCGCGCTTCACGAACAGGTCCTGTCCGAAAAGCTCGTGATCCGCGAAGGACTGCGAGCCGCCATCGCGGTCCGTATAGGACACTGACACGATCTGGAAGACCGGGCCGCAGGGCAGCATGATCGGAGAAGACCCGTCTGCCGGGAAGCTGTCGCCCTGCCATTCGAGAGTCTGGCGGCCGAGCGAGACGCCCAGCCAGCCATCGGGCCCGTCGATCTCCTCCGTCGCCGCTGCGATGTAGGTTTGCAGCAGGGCATCTTCCGCGCTGTGATCGATGCGCAGATGCTGCTTGACGAGGTCGAGCGGCAAGATCGATTCCGGCCGCACGACGACGATCACCTTCGGCACGGATCAGCCCTTCTTGCCGGGCTTCTTCGCGAGCTCGGCATCGGCCGCCGCGACCTGCTCGGCGAGGCCCTGGAGCTTCTTCTCGCTCTCGGTGACCTGGAGCATCACGGAAGTCAGGCGCTCCTCCTGGCTGGCGATGTCGCCGCCGAGCTGCGCCAGCCGATCGGCGTGAGCCTTCTCCGCCTGCGCGAGATCGGCCGCGATCTGCTGGAGGCGCTCGGCATGCTTGGCCTCGGCTTCATCGGCCGTGGCCAGGGCCTCGTCGCGTCGCTTCTCCGCCGCGGCGATCTCGTCCGAGATCCGCTGGGCCCGCTCGGTGTCCATCCGCGCCGCCTCCGCACGCTGGCGTTCGGCCGCCTCGGAAGCCTGACGCTGCCCCGCCTCGAGCTGCAGATACTCGGACCGGGCCCGCTTGCCCTCCGGCGAACTCTCCGGCGCCAGGCAATTGGCCTTCTGCAGCCGCTCGATCTGGACCTCGTCGGCCGAGGGCGGGAAATACTCGCCACGCGCCAGCGCGGCGCCCCCGGCCGAAGCCCGGCAGGGGGAGATCACGACATACTTCGTCATGGGATGATCCTCTCAAGAGGCGCCGGCGCCGCCTGCGCGCTATGGGCTGCGGGCGGGGCTCAGACCGGCGGGTTCGGGGTCGGCGCGTAGCGGGCGCTGGCGAGAATCGCGACGGCCGCGACGAAGGCGTTGCCGGCGTTGTTGGCGGGCGTGATCGTCAGCCGGGCGTAGCGCTTGGGGCCGACATAGCCGAGCTTCCGGACCTTGTCGTCATCGTCGAACTTGAAGCCGGCGAGCGCCTCGCTACCGGTCAGCTGCGAATCGGGCACGGCCGCCGCGTCGGACAGGTTGGCCTGGTCGCCATGCTCGAGCAGCACCGCGAAGGTGGCGTCCGCATCGGCGATCGCGCCAATAGCGATGCCGAAGACGAGCTGCTCGTAACCGAGCCGGTCGATGATCTGCGAGACGATGGGCGTGTTGTCGGCGACGGCCGCGGCCGGGCTGATCGCCCGCTTGAAATGCAGGGTGTTGGCGAGATCGCGCATTGCGAGCTCCTCCTCGATCGAGATTGCGGGAAAGGCAGGGACGCCGGGCGGACCCGGCGCCGGGCGCTATGACAGCGCGGGCGCCGGCCGATCAGGCCGGGATATCGAGGCCGACGAAGGGCGAGACCTCGTAGCCGTTCTCTTCCTTGATCGGCGCCTTCATCCAGGGCGCGCCGTCGACGTTGTAGAACAGCTTGATCACGGTCTTGTTGTTCAGGAACTCGACGTGCTCGGAGGCCGCGACGAACGGACCGGAGCCATCCTTGATGACGTAGTAGCTCCAGTCCGCGAGCAGGACGTCGCCCTTGACGCCGAGAGCCGGCGCCCGGTTGTTCCAGCGCACCGGATAGCCCATGAGCGTGCCGGCGAAGCCATCGCGGGCATTCTCCTTCCAGATGTAGTGCCCGGCAGGGTCGACCATCGTCGCGATCTTGGTCAGGGCCTGCTGCGGCATCGACCAGACCGGCTGACCGCCGCGCATCAGGAACACCGCCACCATGTTGACGATATCGATATAGGTGATGGTGTTCGCGTTGGCGCGGGGCACCCACTTCGTCGCCGGCGCGTTGAGCGCGCCGAGAGGCTGCGTCACACCGTTGCCGCGCTGGAAGACGTAGTCCTCGAGGCCGGCCAGCGCGAGGGTGAACTGCTGGCGGATCAAGCCGTCGGCGGCCGGCCAATTGCGCAGCAGCTTGTCGGTGATCTTCATGTGGCCGGCGACTTCATGCGGCGTCAGGGTGAATTCGCCGAGGCCGAGATTGGTCTCCGGCTTGGCGCCGCCCTCTTCGATCCACGCGAACTGCACGCCGCCGAACATATTGGCCGGCGCGGAGCCTCCCTGGTCGAGCACCGGCATGGACAGGCCGGCATCCGGCGCATTGCCCGCCGGGATGATGGTCGCCCGCGGGCGAACCAGTGCATCCTGCGGCGCGATGCTCATGATCTGCGAGCGGAACTGCTGCGGTACCATGAAGCCGCCCTGGGTGTCGTTGTCCATGCGCATTTCGGCGCGCAGGTCGCTGCCCTCTCCCTGCTCGGCACCGACATTCTCGACGAAGGTGAGGCGCTGATCGTTCGACCGGAAGCGCACCGCATGCATGAACTCGCCGAAGCTTTCGAACTGCGTCGCGGCCTCGTTCGGCCGGCGGGCCGGCGGCTGGACCTGTCCGCCGCGGCCGGCAGCCGGAATGACCTCGTCGAGCGCCGCTTCGGCGGCGCGCTGCTCGGTCAGGCGGTCGATCCGGGTCGCAAGACCATCACGCTCGGCCTTGAGCTCGTCGAAACGGGTCTGCTCTTCCGCCGTCAGATCGCGATCCCCCTCCTCCGCCTTCTGCAGGAGGGCCGTCATCTCGGCGACGAGCTTGCCGTGCTTCTCGCGCAGACCCTTCAGGCTCGTGTCGATTGCGGCCAGCGCCAGCGGCGCCGCCATGATGAGATGGCTCGACTTCGCGGCCAGGATTTGCAGCGACGGGTCGAGGGCATAGGCGGCAGCCGCAACGACGGCCACCGCGAAACAAGCCGCCGCGATGAGACGGGCGGCGCGGCTGAATTTTCCCATGGGGATGTCTCTCGCGCGTTACCGGGACAAAAGAACTCCGCCGCCCGCGCCGGTCCGCGTGCGTGAAGATCCGCTGATGGGCGGAAGGGTTAAAGCTGCAGGGCTCGCCTGCTGCGCTCCGGCGCCGGCGTGCGGCTGGCGGGCGGCGTCGTCACGTTGCCGTAAAGCGAGGCGCCGAAGCGCTGCAGGGTTTCCTCGAGCGTGGCGACGCGATCGGCCATGCCTTCGGCGACAGCGGCCTCGGCATCGACCATGTCGCCCTGGCCGAAACCATCGCGGACGCGCTTGACGGCGACATTGCGGTTACGCGCGACCGCGGCGACGAAGCGCTCGTATGAGGCGTCCACCTTCGCCTGGATGCGCGCCCGGGTGTCGTCGTCGAGCGGCGCGTAGGGGCTGGCCGCCGTCTTGAACTTTCCGGCCGAGATCAGCGTCTTCTTCACGCCGGCCTTTTCCATCGCCGCGCTGACATCGTCATGGACGCCGAGAATGCCGATCGAGCCGACCGAACCCGATGGCGTCACCACGATCTCGTCAGCCGACGAGATCGACCAGTATGCGGCGCTCGCCGCGGTGGCGTTCACATGCGCCACGATCGGTTTGATCCCGCGCGCAGCGTGGATCATGCTGGACAGCTCATCGGTTCCGCTGACCATGCCGCCGGGCGAATCGACGTCAAAGACGACGGCCTTGACGTCAGGGTCGCGCATGGCCGCCTGGAAGGAGCCAGCCAGCGCTTCATTCGAGACGCCGCCCGAGATGTCGCCCATCAGGCTCATACGGTTGGCGATGACGCCGCGGACGGGAATCAGGGCGACCCGGCCGACCTTGCGGGCGACCTCGCGTTCGGCCTTCTGCGGGATGCGCGCGGCAACCTCGTCGACCGAGAATTTCTCGCCGGCGGCCTGCCGGGACAGGAAGTCCAGGATCGCCTGCAGCTTGGCTTCCTGCAGGGCCCAGCGCTCCTCCCAGACCGCCATCAGGATATGGGCGTATTTCATTCGCCGGTCTCCTCGTCGGCCGGGGCCGATTCTTCTTTCAGGGGTGGGCCGCCGTTGTGGCCCATGGGCGGCGGCTCGGGCGGATTGATCGCGCGGTCGATCGACTGGACGTTTTGTGAAACGAAATGCACGTCGCCATCGGGGCCGAGGCCGTCCATTTCCTCGAGCGCGGCGATCATGTTCGGCGAGAGCACGCCGAGCTCGAACAGAATCTTGTAGAAGGCGCCCCTGCCCGCCATGTCGCCGCGCAGCAGGGCGTTGAGGTTGAACTTGACGTAGTAGCCCTGCTCTCGCTCTTCCTCATTGAAGAGCTTCCAGTTGAGCTCCTGCTCCCAGGCGTCGATCCACGGCTGAATCGTCTGCCTAACGAAGCCGATCATCAGCTGCTCGATGCCGGAGCCCCAGCTCGTCGATTTCTCATGGCTCTGCAGCAGCACAAGCGGAACGTCGTAGATGCGGGCGATCTCGGCGATCTGGAATTCGCGCGACCCGAGGAACTGGGCATCCTCGGGCGGAATCGTCGTCGAGATGTATTTCATGCCCTCTTCGAGGACCTTGACCCGATGCGCGTTCTCCAGACCGCCCTGCTTCTCCAGCGTGGCGCCAGAATCGGTCCGGCGATCGGAGCCGCCGGCAGGCACGTTCGGCACGCTGCCCTTGCGCGCGGCCAGGTTGCCCTGCGCATTCGACGACAGCCGGCCCGGGTGCATCAGGAAGCCGCCGGACTTGGCGTCGTTCGCGAAGAACTTCGCGCCGAACTCCTCCATGGCCAGCCCCATGCCGACCGCCTGCCGCGCCAGCGCGATCTGCGAATGGCCCCGGAACCCATCCTGCGACAGGTCCATGAGGTGGATCACATCACCATGCGGCAGCTCGTAGCGTCGGCCATCGACAATCGTGTCGTAGACCAGCGAGCCGCCGGAGCGTCGCGGCGCCGTAACGTCCGGCATCAGGGGCCAGAAGTTGACGCCCTGGCCGCGCCCGTTGCGCTCTATCTCGGCATAGCCGTTACCCCACAAGAGCGCATGGCCCTGCAGGGTCTTTCGCAGCGTGCGCGACGACATGAAGTCGTTCGGCCGCAGCCGAAGGCGCTGCGACATCGGGTGATCGTCGACCCGGATTGCCTCCCCCTTATCCCCCTTCCGGAAGATGCCGACCGGGACATGGGCGACGGGGTTGCCGATGCGGTTCACGCAGGCATAGACCACCGGCAGGTGTAGCGCCGTCAGCTCCGAGACCGTGACGCCGGCCTTGGTCTTCGCGCCGAGCAGGCGAACAAACCAGCCATCCTGCCGGCCGACCTCGTGCGCCGGACCGTAACGATCGGCCGCCGCCGACAGGCCGGAGCCGAAGCCGACCGCGGCGCGCAGATGCTGCCAGCGGGACAGGCCGGCTTCAGTCATGGCGCATAGCTCTCGACCTCGATTTCAACGATTCCACGATCCTCGTAGACGGACGGGCCCTCGCCGGGCTCTTCCATCGTGAGGTAGGTCGCCATGACGGAGGCGATCACGCCGTCGATCTTGTCCTTCGAACCGGCCTTGTCCGGGACGTAATTGAGATTTTGATCGAAGCGCACCCCGCAGTGCCGCACCATCCAGTCCAGGACCGGGTGGCCGCCATGGTCGAGCAGCTTCTGGAATACGCGCCGTTCAAACTCCACCGTCGGCGCCGCGAGCGTGCGGTGGCCCTGCCGCAAATTGACGAGGAAGGGTTCCTCGTCGATCTCGACCGGGACTCCGTCGTCCTGCAGCATGATCTGCAGCTGGCTGACGCCCCAGGCGTCGAACCCCAGGCGAGCCACATCAAACATCGTCATGCCCTCGAGCACGGCGTCGGCGACGTAGCGCAGGTCGATCACATCGCCTGGAATCTTGCGGAGCGCGCCTTGCGCGACCCAGTCCTTCCAGTTGACCCGCTTGTCCTGCTCCTGACGCTCGTCGAGCGTCGTCTCCGGAATCCAGAATAGCGGCAGGACTTCCCAAGGCCTGCGCTCCTCGAGCGGCTCGAAGAGCCAGACCAGCGCCGTCAGATCTCGAACTGCCGAGACGTCAATCGCGCCGACGCAGCGCCGGCCGCGGAAGCGCTCGGCACCCTGCCGCCACGCCTCTCGGTCCCGAGCCGCTGCCCGCCAGACCTTGGCCGGAATCCAGCTTGAGACGTGATCCACCCACTGGTTGAGGTGGTAGCACTTGAACTTAGCTTCCAGGGCCGGCTTGCCCCGGGCCTTGGCCGCCTCGATCCGCATGTAATCCCAGGTCGGCGTCATACCGATCGAGGGATTGGCCTTCCGCCAGGTCGCCTCGTCCTGCCAGTCGTCTTCCTGGTCGGCGCCGAAAAACACGATCAGCGCGAAGGGATCATCCTTCACGCCGTCGAGGATCTCCATGCTCTCCTCGAACCAATCGTAGCCGACCTTCGCCGTCTTCACGCCGGCGGTCGAGGCGTAAAGCTCGATCGGCTGCAGGCGGGTGCCCGTGCCTTCGCGCAGCGTGTCCGCGAGATCGCGCGAAAGCCATTCGTGAATCTCGTCGCCGACGATCACGGTCGGCGAGCGGCCGTGCTTGCCGTCCGGCTTGCCCGAGAGCAGCTCGCAAAGGCCGCCAGTCTCCGGAACGAAGATCGATTTCGCCTGGTTGACGACGCGGCGCGAGCCGTCCGGCCCAACCATCAAGCCCTTCGAGACCTCGATGATTGCCTTCATCTTCTTGAACGGGATGCGACCCTGATTCTCGTCGCGCCCGAAGACAAAAGCCTGCGCGCCGTGCACCTTCTCAAGCACGAAGAACAGTACGCCGAGGCCGGCGAGGAACTCGGATTTCCCATTCTTGCGGGGAATCCAAAGGTCGAGTCGCCGAAAGATCCGGACCCAGGCGATCCGCGGCTCGGCCGTCGTCTCGTCCAGGATCTCGACCGGCTTCTTCCAGCCGACCAGCAGCCGCAATGTGATCCCCTGCCACAAAAGCAGGTTGAACGGCTTCCCGTGGAAACGGTCCTCCGTGAGCCGGAAGATCGTCGGCCACGCGGCGACGATCTTTTCGGCCTTGGCCGCATCGAACCAGGCGCCCGGTACCGAGGCGGCCCTCCGCCATCCCGATATGGCCCAGCGATAGGCCGGATTGTCCTCGACGGCGAGGAGCCAATCCGGAAGTGGATGCAGAGCCTCCGGAGCGCCGACGGCGATCGCGGCGGCCGAGGCAGCGGCTTCCACGGCCTAGGCTCAGGACTCATTGATCAGAGCCAGAAGATGACGGTGGCTGCGATGCAGATGGCCGAGAAGAAGGTGTGGGAACACCGGTCATAGCGGGTGGCGATGCGCCGCCAATCCTTGAGTTTGGCG